>JAASTF010000103.1 GCA_021767525.1 Paracoccaceae bacterium | reverse complement strand
GCCAGCGGCGCACCGCCCGGCAGGATAAAGCTGCGCAGCGGCTCCAGCTTGGCGTTCATCGCGTCGATTTCCGATTCCAGCCGCGCGACCTGTTCGGCCACCATGCGCAGCGGCGGGTATTCGCGCTCGTCATCAAGATGCATGTCGGGCGTGCACATATCCGCGCCCAGGTCGAACAGGTCGTTCTGGATGCGCATCAGCGCGGCGTCCATCTCGCCCTCGGCGCTCAGCCGCGCCACGCCCACACAGGCGTTCAGTTCGTCCGAGGTGCCATAGGCCGTGACCCGCAGCGCGTGCTTGGCCACCCGCGCCCCGTTGCCCAGGGCGGTTTCGCCGTGATCGCCGGTTTTCGTGTAGATCTTGTTCAGAACGACCATGTCAGTTTCCCCCTCCGCGCAGCCAGACGAACAACAGGATCAGGATCACCGCAAAGAATTGCGCCACGATCCGCAGCTTCATCATCTGGTTCGATTTCTTGGCGGCCTCCATCGTGCCCTTGCCGAAATTCGAAATCCCCAGAACCAGGATGGCCAGAACGCCCAGGCAGGCGGCGGCCACCACGTAGAAAAGCGGGTCGTTTGTCATGTTGTTCTTCGTCCCTCGTTCATGTGTGTGCCCCATGTAGGGGGCTGGCGGCAAAAAGCGAACCGTAAATTCAGCCCTTGGCCAAAATCCAGTCCAGCGCGCGGCTGGGCAGGATGCGGCGCAGCGCGCCCATGATATAGGTGGGCGTCGTCACGTAATAACGCGGGCGCGGGTTGCGCGCCTCAAGCGCGCGCAGCAGCTTGGCGGTGACGGCCTGGGGCGGCAGCTCGAACCGGTCGGGGCCGCGCTCTTCGTAAAGCCGTTTCAAAAGGCCGGAGCGGTATTTCGCGGCGCGGGGGCTGGCCTCCCAGTCGATCCAGCGTTCGAAATGCGCAATCGAGTTCTGCCGGATCTTCGACGTGACCGGGCCCGGCTCGATCAGGATCACCTTGATCGCGGTGTCGCGCATCTCGATCCGCAGCGTGTCGGTCAGCCCTTCCAGCGCGAACTTGGTGGCCACATAGGCCCCGCGCCAGGGCATCACCACCAGCCCCAAAACGGACGAGCAGTTGACGATCCGCCCATGCCCCTGCGCGCGCATCACCGGGATCACGCGGGTCGTCAGCTCGTGCAGGCCGAACAGGTTGACCTCGAAAATATCGCGCAGGGCGCCCCTTGGCAGATCCTCGACAGCACCGGGGCAGGCATGCGCACCGTTGTTGAACAGCGCATCCAGCGTGCCGCCGGTGGCCTGCAACACCTGGTCCAGCGCGCTGTCGATGCTGGCGCTGTCGGCGTAATCCAGGCGCACCGCTTCGAACCCCTCGGCGGCCAGCCGGTCGACATCGTCCTGCGCGCGGCAGGCGGCGAAAACGCGCCATCCGGCGCGGCGCAGCCCGTGCGCCGCGTCATAGCCGATGCCGCTGGAACAGCCGGTGATCAGGATAGATTTGCTCATGCGCGCGATTAGTGATGAAAACCGCGCGCTTTGGCAATCAGTCGGCCGCGGCCGTGACCAGGAAATCGGCCATCCAGCCGATGCGCCCGGTATCCGCAACCCGCAGTTTCAGCCAACCCTCGCCATTGTCCGACAGCACCTCGACATCCGTGCCGGCGCGCAGCTTGGTCACCACGTCGTAGCGCGTGCCGGGGCCCATGCGCATGTTCACGACCGTGCCGGTGATCTGGCGCAGGTCTTTTTGCGGGGCAGGGGCCGGGGCCACGGCGATGCGCTGCGGCTGCGCGGGCTGTGTCAGATCGCGCGCCTTTTCGAAATTGGGCTCAAGGCCCGCGGGTGCGGCGATGCTGGGCAGGGTGACATTCACGCGCGGCAGCGCACCGGGATCGAAGGCGGCGCGCGTCACCTGCGCCTCGGGCGCATCGTCCGGCGCCTCGACCACCGTCACCGGGGCGGGCGTGGCGAAAACGGTGAACGCCTCGGCCTGCAGTGACCCGGCGCCGGGTGCGTAGTCGGCACCGCCGCTCAGTTCATAAAACCCCCAGCCCAAAAAGCCGAATGTCACCAACATCAAACGCCACATACCGAACCCCCCAGATGGCACATCACACGCGGTGGCAGAAAACCGCCTATCCTTTATGACACGATTCGCGCCCGCTGCCCCGGAGTATTTCGCGCAAATTTCCCCGCAAACCGCTTTACGCAGATTCCGCCGCCGTTTATCAGCTTAGGCATGAGCGACCCCACCGACGACCCCGAGGGCGGCCTGCCGGCCATGTCCGAACCCCTGCGCCGCGCGATTGGCGACAGGTATCTGACCTATGCGCTGTCGACGATCATGCACCGCGCTCTGCCCGACGCGCGCGACGGGCTCAAGCCCGTGCACCGCCGCATCTTGTATGCGATGAGCCGCCTGCGCCTGTCCTCGACCGGGAAATTCCTGAAATCCGCCAAGATCAGCGGCGACACGATGGGCGATTTCCACCCCCACGGCGACGCCGCGATTTACGACGCGATGGCCCGCCTGGCGCAGGATTTCGCCGTGCGCTACCCGCTGGTCGACGGGCAGGGGAATTTCGGCAATATCGACGGCGACAACCCCGCCGCCAGCCGCTATACCGAGGCGCGGATGACCGTCATGGCCGAGGCGCTGCTGGAAGGACTCGATCAGGACGCGGTCGATTTCCGGCCCAATTACGATGGCCGCCTGACCGAACCCGCCGTTCTGCCCGCCGCCTATCCGAACCTTCTGGCCAATGGCGCCAGCGGCATCGCCGTGGGCATGGCCACCAACATCCCGCCGCACAATATCGACGAGCTGATCGGCGCCTGCCTGCACCTGATCAAATCGCCCGACGCGCGCGACGAAACGCTGCTGCAATACGTGCCCGGCCCCGATTTCCCGACCGGCGGCGTGATCGTGGAGCCGCCCGAAAGCATCGCCGAGGCCTATCGCACCGGGCGCGGCGCGTTCCGCCTGCGCAGTAAGTGGGCGACCGAGGATCTGGGCCGCGGCCAATGGCAGATCGTCGTCACCGAAATTCCCTACCAGGTGCAGAAATCCAAGCTGATCGAAAAGCTGGCCGAGCTGATCCAGACGAAAAAGGTGCCGATCCTGGCCGATGTGCGCGACGAGTCCGCCGATGACATCCGCATCGTGCTGGAACCGCGCTCGAAAAACGTCGACCCGGATGTGCTGATGGGCACGCTGTTCCGCAATTCCGACCTGGAAACGCGGTTCAGCCTGAACATGAACGTGCTGATCGACGGGGTGACGCCCAAGGTCTGCAGCCTCAAGGACGTGCTGCGCGCCTTCCTCGATCACCGGCGCGAGGTGCTGATGCGCCGCGCCCGGCATCGCCTGGCCAAGATCGACCACCGGCTCGAGGTGCTCGAAGGCTTGATGATCGCCTTTTTGAACCTCGACCGCGTGATCGACATCATCCGCTATGACGACGATCCCAAGGCGGCGCTGATGTACGAGGATTGGTCGACCGCGCATCAATCGACCATCCGCCGCGCCACCTCCGAGGCCGATTATGTCTCGCCCCTTCTGGGGGTCGACCGGGATGCGCTGACGCTGGTGGCTGATCCCACCGCCGAATTGCCCGCGGCGCTCGCCGCCGAGGCCGAGGGCCAGGGCGGTATCCCGCACCGCTTTGACGGGCGTGACGAAGGCCTGTCCGACGTTCAGGCCGAGGCTATCCTGAACATGCGCCTGCGCAGCCTGCGCCGGCTGGAAGAGCTGGAACTGCGCGCCGAGCAGGACAAGCTGATGGCCGAACGCGCCGACATCATGGACCTGTTGGAAGACGACAGCCTGCAATGGGGCCGCGTGGCCGACGAGCTGCGCGAGGTCCGCAAGAAATTCGGCGCCAAGTCCGAAGGCGGCGCGCGCCGCACCCAGTTCGCCGAGGCGACCCAAGTCGAGGATGTGCCGATCGAGGCCATGATCGAACGCGAGCCGATCACTGTGGTCTGCAGCCAGATGGGCTGGATCCGCGCGATGACCGGGCATATCGCGCTGGACCGCGAGCTGAAATTCAAGGATGGCGACGGGCCGCGCTTTATCTTCCATGCCGAAACCACCGACAAGCTGCTGGTGTTCGGCAGCAACGGCCGCTTCTACACGCTTCAGGCCAGCACGCTGCCCGGTGGCCGCGGCATGGGCGAGCCGGTGCGCCTGATGGTCGACCTGCCCAACGAGGCCGAGATCGTCGACCTGTTCATCCATCGCTCCGGTGCCAAGCTGCTGGTCGCCTCCAGCGCCGGCGACGGGTTCATCGTGCCCGAGGACGAGGTCGTGGCCCAGACCCGCAGCGGCAAACAGGTGCTGAACGTCAAGGGCGACGTGCGCGCCCGCGTCTGCACGCCCGTGACCGGCGACAGCGTGGCCGTGGTGGGCGAGAACCGCAAGGTTCTGGTCTTTGCGCTGGACGAGCTGCCGGAAATGGGCCGTGGCAAAGGCGTGCGGTTGCAGAAATACAAGGATGGCGGCCTGTCCGACGCCCGCACCTTCACCTTGGCCGAGGGGCTCAGCTGGCTTGACCCGGCCGGGCGCACCCGCACCGAAACCGAGCTGGCGGAATGGACGGGCAAACGCGCCAGCGCCGGCCGCATGGCCCCGCGCGGATTTCCCCGCGACAACAAATTCACCTGACCGGGCGCGCAACAGGCCGCGCGCCCCTGTTTCGAGCAGGAGTTTTGCATGAGTGATCTGCGCCGCGCCGATGCGCGATACGATGGACAATCGGGTCCGATTTTTGGCCTGGCGCTCAGGGTTGCGTTCCTGACACTCATCACGCTGGGCATCTATCGCTTTTGGGGCAAGACGCGCATCCGCCGCTATGTCTGGTCCTCGGCGGAACTGGATGGCGACCGGTTCGAATATACCGGCACGGGGCTGGAGAAATTCCTGGGCTTCCTGCTGGCGGTGGTGTTCCTGGCCATCTACCTGGGGCTGGTGCAGATCGTGCTGACCTTCCTGGGGCTTGGCCTGCTGACCGAGCCCGAGACCGAGGCCCAGATGGTCGCGCAGGCGCTGGCGTTCAACCTGACCTTTCTTTCGGTCGTGCCCTTCATCCTGTTCGCCATCTACCGCGCGCGGCGTTACAAGCTGGCGCGCACGCGCTGGCGCGGCATTCGCTTCGGCATGGAAAAAGGCGCCTGGGGCTATGTCTGGCGGGCGATCGGCCATTATGCCCTGACGATCCTGACGCTGGGCGTGCTGCTGCCGCGCCAGAGCTTCAAACTCGAAGAATACATGACCAACCGCATGTGGTTCGGCGACACCCGCTTTGTCCAGGGCGGCAAGTGGACGGCGCTTTACGGCGCGATGACCCATCTGTTCGTGGGGCTTGGCCTGATGATCCTTGCCGGCGCCGCCGGCGTCGCCCTGCAAAGCGAGGTTCTGGGCGCCGCGTTGGGTGGGCTCGGGTATATCTGGTTTCTCTACGGGTTTCTGCATTACCGGGTGCAAAGCTTTGCCTACCTGACCAGCCACAAACGGCTTGGCGACGAGATCGCGATGGACGCACGCCCCCAGACCGGCACGATCCTTCTGACCTATATCGTCGGCGGCATCGTCATCGGCGTAGCCGGGGCGATCTTTGCCGGGCTTCTGGTGCGCGTGGGGGCGATGGGCATGGGCGGCGCGATGAACGGTGCGCCAGACGCCTCGACCTATGCGGCGATTGCCCTGGTCGCGATTGGCTATGTCGCGCTGATCCTGGGTGTGGGCGCCGCGGCGACGGCGCTGATCACGCAGCCGGTTATCGCCCATTACGTCAACACCTTCAGCGTGTTGAATGTCGACGCGGTCCAGGCCATCCACCAGCGCGCCGCCGACAGCGGCGCCGATGCCGAAGGCTTTGCCGACGCGCTGGATATCGGCGGCGCCATCTGACGCGATGCAGGGGCAGGGCACCTTTTTCGATGGCCGGACGGCGGGGCGCCACCAGGTGCAGGTGGGCCTGTCGCCCGACCGCCAGGCGCTTGTGATCGCGGGCGACAGCCTGGACGCCCCGCTGCGCTGGCCACTGGCCGACCTGCGCGCGCTGTCCGATCACGGGGGCGAAAAAGACCTGGTGCTGACCCGGCACATGGACACCGATGACGAATCCCCGCGCGATCCCGCCCGGCTGGTGCTGCGCGACCCGGCGCTGATCGACTGGATCCTGCGCACCCGGCCCTCGCTGCACAAATCCGACCTGCGCGCCGGGGCCAAACGGCGCATCCTGCGCAATGCCGCGCTGGCCTTGGGCGCGCTGGCGCTGATGTTGCTGGTGATCCTGCCGGGCCTGGCCGACATCATGGCCCGCGTCATTCCCCGCGACACCGAGGAACGGTTCGGCCGCGCCGTCACCGCCCAGATGGAGCGGTTCCTGGGCGCCGACGAGCGTGGCGCGCTGGTCTGCGACCACGCGCAGGGCCGTGCCGCTCTCGACAAGATGGTGGCTCGCCTGACCGACGGGCGCGACCTGGGCTATGACCTGCGGGTGCAGGTTTTCGACCACCCGATGCTCAACGCCTTTGCCGCGCCGGGTGGCTATGTCGTGCTGGTGCGCGGCCTGATCGACAAGGCGCAGGGCCCCGATGCCGTGGCCGCCGTGCTGGCCCATGAAATCGCCCATGTCGTCAACCGTGATGCCACCCGCAACGCCCTGCGCGCGGCCGGCTCGGCCGGTATCCTGTCGCTGATCCTGGGCGACGTTGCGGGCGGCGCGGTGCTGGTCGCCGTGGCCGACCAGGTGCTGAACTCGGCCTATAGCCGCAAGGCCGAGCGCACGGCGGATGCCTACGCGCTGACCATGCTGAACGACGCCGGCATCAGCAGCGCGGGCTTTGGCGCTTTCTTCGACACCCTGGCCGAGCAAGAGGCCGGGCTGTCCCTGCCCGAATACCTGTCGACCCACCCGATCACCGCTGAACGCGCCCAGGCCGCGCGCGACAACGCCGCCGCCCAAGGCGCCACCACCCCCGTCCTGACCGACGCCGAATGGCAGGCCCTGCGCCGCATCTGCGGCTGATCCGTCAAAAGAGAAACCCGATGACCGACCGGACCGACACCCCCACCATGCTGGCCTTCCAAGTCATTCCCCGCCTGCGCGAAGGCAACAATTTCGAGGTGGTGGACAAGGCCATCGACGTGGTCAAGGCATCGGGCGTGCCCTTCCAGGTGGGCGCGATGGAAACCACGATGAAGGGCGACCTGGATCACCTGCTCGCCATCGTCAAACAGGCACAGCAAGCCTGCCTTGATGCCGGCGCGGTCGAGGTCATCACCAATATCAAGATCCACACCACCACACCCGACGCGCATGATACCTTTTGCACCTACCATCGCGGTGTGACGCCCGCGAACCGGGTCTTCATCGAGGATGAGACAAAGCCCGACTGATCGGGCCGCGGCCGCTCACGCGACCGGCTCGGCCTCCAGCCAAACGCCACCCTCGGGGCGCAGGGTCAGGATCATCACCGGGTTGGGCTCCTTGCCCGGCACCGGGGTAAAGCGGTGGCGCGCCAGCAGCGTGGCCAGGATGATAACCGCCTCTTGCAGCGCGAAACTGGCGCCGATGCAGATGCGCGGCCCGTCACCGAAGGGCAGATAGGCATAGCGGTCGATCGCCTTGCGATCGGCGAACCGCTCGGGGCGGAAGGCGTCGGGCGCGTCCCACAGCAGGTGATTGCGGTGCAGCGCATAGATCGGGATCATCACCGTGTCGCCGGGACGTATCTCGCGCCTGCACAGAACGTCGGTCTTTTGCGCGGTGCGGCTGATGATGCCGGCGGGCGGGTAAAGGCGCAGCGCCTCGTCCACGATCTGCCGGATATAGGGCAGGTTCTCGACGTCGTCGCCGGTGGCCGCGCGATCGCCCAGCAGGCCGCGCGCCTCGGCCCGGGCGCGGTCCTGCACCTCTTGGTCGAAGGCGCATAGATACAGCGACCATGACAGCGTCAGCGCCGTTGTTTCGTGCCCCGCCACGATAAAGGTCAGCAGGTTGTCGCGCAGCTCGCCGGTGTCCATCTGGCGCTTGGTTTTCGGGTCTTCGCCCGCAAGCAGCAGGTCCAGCAGGTCGGGCACATCGTCGCTCGAGGCCTCGCGCCGCGCGTCGATGGCCTGGTCGGCCACCTTCTTCATGTCGCGCAGCGCCGCGCCCGACACGATCCGCCCGGGGCGCGGCACCCATTCGGGAAAGCCCAGAACGTCGAACAGGCTGATCTTGCCGGCCTCGGCGATATAGGCGTCGATGGCGCCATGCACCGCCGCGCGGTCGAACCCCTCGTCGCCCGAAAACGTCACGTCGGAAATCACGTCGAAGGTGGCGCGCACCATCTCGTCGAACATGTTGACGGCCCGGTTGCCCGCGCCTGTCACCCGGTCGCTGGCGGCTTGCGCCGCGCGGGTCATGATCGGCGCCAGGTTCATCACGTTGCGATGCGAAAACACCGGCGCCGCCGTGCGCCGCTGCCAGCGCCAATGCGCGCCTTCCGCGATGAACAGCGAGTCACCGATGGCCGGGCGCAGCAGGTTCTTCGTGACATCGGATTTGGGGTAATCATCCAGCGATTCCAGCAGGATGTGCCGGATCGCGTCCGGGTCCATCACCATGTGCCAGCGCTTGCCGGTCTTGCCCGACACCATCGGCTGGCGCGTGGCGATCTCGGGGATGATCGACAGCACGTTTTGCCGTGCGGCGTTCAGGCTTTTCAGAATGCCCCACGGCTCGCGGACAAGCGGCACGTGGACGGGCAGGCGTTCGGCTTGCATGGGCAGTGACCCTCCTGCCCGGCAATGTAGGTCACGGGCCCGCGCCCGACAAATGCCCCGGCGCCAGATTGCACCCAGGGGGCGGCTGGGCTATGCCAAGGGCGCTGCGTCTATCTTTGGGGGTTTCAAGATGCTGAGAGCTGTCGCACTGATCGCGGGTCTGGTCGCGCTGACCGCGTGCACCAATGTGAACGACCTGGGCGGGCCCGCCGTCGACCTGGGCGATTTCCAGCTCAGCCACCGTGTCGTCGTCGCCCCCAACCTGACCAAGGGCCCGATGTCGCGCGAGGCCGGCAAGGACGAATGGGAACAGGCGATGCTGGATGCGCTGGACGAACGGTTCGGCCGCTACGAGGGCGACAAGCTTTATCATTTCGGCATCTCGGTCGAAGGCTACGTGCTGGCCCAGCCCGGCATCCCGATCGTCGCCAACCCCAAGTCGATCCTGATCTTCAACCTGACCGTCTGGGACGACGCCGCCGGCAAGAAGCTGAACGAAGAGGTCGAGCAATTCACCGTCTTCGAAAGCCTGTCGGGCGAAACCCTTCTGGGGTCGGGGCTGACACAGTCGAAAGAGCAGCAGCTGCAGAATCTCAGCCGCAGCGCCGCCAAGCAGATCCAGAACTACCTGCTGCGGATGAAACGCGAAAAGGGGTGGTTCGGCGGCACAGGCCGCACCGCCCGGGCCGATGACGCCGCCGAGGTTGTCCAAGAGGCCACGCAAGACAGCCCCGATCAGGACGGATAAGCCATCGGCGCTTGATTTTCCCTGCGCAAGCAAATAAATGCCGCGCGGAGTATGAACCGGGCCAAGGCGTGCCCCCCAAACCACGAGGCGTCCGAAGGATGGCAAAGGAAAAGTTTGAACGCAGCAAACCGCATGTGAACATCGGGACCGTTGGTCACGTTGACCACGGCAAGACGACGCTGACGGCGGCGATCACGAAGTATTTCGGCGATTTCCGTGCGTATGACCAGATCGACGGCGCGCCCGAGGAGAAG
>JAASTF010000102.1 GCA_021767525.1 Paracoccaceae bacterium | reverse complement strand
CAAAGTCCGTCTGCTCGATCGGCCCGAAATCGGCCACGCCGGCATTGTTTACCAGCGCATCCACATGTCCCAGCGCCGCCAGCGCCTGCGGCACCATCGCGTCGACCTGATCGGGGTCAGAGACATCGCACAGCAGCGGCGTCGCACCATCAAGCCCTTTGGCGGCGTCGGCCAGCGCGGTTTCGTCCCGGTCGATCATCACGACCTTGCGCCCCTCGGCCAGGAACAGCTTGGTCGTGGCCAGCCCGATGCCGCGCGCGGCGCCGGTGACGATGGCGGTTGTTCTGGTCATGTCTTCGCCCTTTCCTGATTTTGGTCAGCTTTCACCGATCAGGCCCAGCAGGGCAAGCGACAGCGCGCCTTGGTCGGAACAAAGGTCCAGCACAACGTCGAAATGGTTACGGTCGGGAATCACCAGGTGTTCGGTCGGGTAGCCAGCTTTTGACCATGCGTCAGCGTATGCTTGCGATTGGCGGGCGAACCCAGCGCCCTCGTTCTGCGCCAAAGCAACGACAGCGGGGCAAGTCTTTTGCGGGATATGGCGCAAGGGGCTGAGGGCCGCGACATCCTCGGGCGATAGCTGCAACCAGTCTTGCGGATGGCCGCGGGCGATGGGCGCAAGGTCGAACAGGCCGCTGATGGGCATGACGCCGCTAACCGCAGCTTCGGGCAGGCCGAATGCGTCCTGCCATCCGCGCGCCGCAAGACAGGCGGCCAAATGCCCACCGGCCGAACTGCCGACGGCAAAGATGCGATCGCGGTCGATGCCCAGCCAACCCGCGTTCTGCCAAACATAGGCCAGCGCGGCACGCATCTGGCGGGTTATCTCGGCCAGCGTGGCGGCGGGCGCCAGCGTGTAATCTGGCACCACGGTCGCCACACCATGCGCCGCCAGCATCGGCGCCATGAAACGCGAATGCGTCCGCGACAAGGCGCGCCAATACCCGCCGTGGATAAAGATCACCGCAGGCCGGCCTTTGCCGCCCGCGCCCAGAACATCCAGCCTTTCGCCGCACGGGTCGTAGACCACGCCTTCGCGCTCCATGAACAGCTGCGCGGCCTGATCGGAAAATCGGCGGTAGTCGGCAATGATCTCGTCGAACCGCGTCTCGCTCACCGTGGCGCGGGCGTTGTAATCGGCGTCGATCTGTTCGCGGGTCAGATGTTCATCGAAACTCATATCGCCAGCGGCCTTACCCGGTTTTCGATCAGCCGCACCAGGTTCAGTGCGGTCATGGCGCTGGATTTGGGGTTGTCCGGCAGGGGGTGGTTTTCGATCTCGACCACCATCCGCCCAAAGGCGCCCTGCGCCTCGATCCTGTGGGTGTTACAGGTCGCCGCCGGATCGGCCACCAACGCGATCTGCGTGTCCTCCAGCCCCAGCCCTGCCAGGGACGAGATCACCGCGACATTCGCGTTCTTCGGAAAACGGTCGGCCGCAGCGCGTGCCGGGCCTTGGAAAAACCGACACGGGGCGGAAAGGCCATGCAGGTCGCACAGGCGTTCTGCCTCGGTACCCGCCCATGCCGCCGCAGGTTTGGTCACGATATGCGTGACCCGATCCAGACCCATCGACGACGCGGCGGCCAGCGCATCGACCCCGCCCAGCGCGCCGGGCGGGATCAGGATCTGACGACCCGCATCGCGCGCCGCATCCGCCATACGCTTCAGCAACGCGTCATCGACAAAGGCCGAGGTCGAAGACACCGCGAAATCCGCCCCGGCCCGCAGCGCCGCCATCCCCCAAGGCGCGACCGAGGCGCGGCCTGCCGCCTCGACCACCAGCGTCGGCGCGAAATTGGCCAGTGCGCCCGGGTCGTCGATCAATCGGGCACCGGCTGGTACATCTCGCACCGCGCTGGCATCGCGCACACCGACCGCGACCAAGGTCACCGGTGTTTCACGCTCGCGCAGCAGCCGCGCCACCTGCGCGCCGATGGCGCCAAACCCCACCAGCGCGATACGTTCAGACGCCGACATAGCCATGCACCGTGTGGGCGTCGCGGTCCAACTGGGCGCTGCTGCCGGTCCAGACAACATGGCCCTTTTCCAGGATGTAATGCCGATCGGCCAAGCGTTTCAGAACGTTGATATTCTTGTCGATCAGCAGGATCGACTGTCCCTGCGCTTTCAGATGTTCGACCACGTGCCAGATCTCGGCGCGGATCACAGGGGCCAGCCCTTCGGTCGCTTCGTCCAGGATCAAAAGCTTTGGGTTCGTCATCAAGGCACGGCCCACGGCCAGCATCTGCTGCTCGCCACCCGACAACGTGCCCGCCATCTGGTCTGCACGTTCCTTCATCCGGGGGAACAGGTCATAGACCTTTTTCAGTGTCCAGGGATCTCTGCGTTTCAGCCGGTTCGCGGCGGTGGCGATCAGATTTTCGCGCACCGTCAGCGTGGGAAACACCTGCCGCCCCTCGGGCACCAGCCCGGCACCCAGTCGCGCGACGCGTTCGGGCGCGGCGCCACAGATATCCTGCCCATCGAACACGATCCGCCCACCACGCGGCCCCAACAGCCCCATGATCGAGCGCACGGTCGTCGTTTTACCCATACCGTTGCGGCCCATCAGGGTGACAAGCTCGCCCTCATTCACCTGCAAGGACACATCGAACAAGACCTGCGCGTGCCCATAACCGGCTTTCAACCCTTCAACCACCAGCATCACGCGTCCTCCGTTCCCAGATACGCCTCGCGCACGCGGGGGTCGCTGCGCACCTCGTCGGCGGTGCCGGTCATGATGATCTGGCCGTAAACCAGCACGCTGATCCGGTCGGCCAGGGCAAAGACAGCCTCCATGTCATGCTCGACCAGCAGCATCGACAGCTCGCCGCGCAGGCCACTCAAAGTTTCGATCATCTGCTGGGTTTCCACGTGGCCGAGGCCGGCCATGGGCTCATCCAGCAGCAGCAGACGCGGCTGCGTGGCCAGCGCCAGGATCAGTTCCAGCTGCTTTTTCTCGCCGTGGCTCAGATCAGCGGCACGGGAATCGCGGCGGTCATTCAGCAGGCTGCCCGCCAGCAGGTGATCGGTTTCCTCCCACACGCTGCGGCGGGCGGTCACGCGGTCGAACACGCGGAAATTGCCGCCGTCGCGGGCCTGCACCGCAAGGCCCACGTTTTCGCGAACGGTGAAATCCTCCAGCAGGCTGGTCACCTGAAAGGTGCGCCCCAGCCCCAGGTCGACACGCTCATGCGCGGGCATATGGCTGATGTCGCGGCCCGCCAGGTGGATCACGCCGGCGTCCTGGCGCAGTTCGCCGCATAGCTGGTTGATCAGGGTGGACTTGCCCGCCCCGTTGGGCCCGATCAGCGCGTGGATTTCGCCCGTGTGCACATCCAGCGTCACGTTATCCGTGGCCACCAGCCCGCCAAAGCGTTTTTGCAGCCCTTCGATCCGCAGGATCTCGGTCATTGGCGGCCCCCTTTCAGACGGTCGACCGCCCCAAGGATACCGCCCTTGGTGAACAGCACCACCAGCAGCAGGATGATGCCCAGGCCCAGTTGCCAATGCTCGGTCCAGTCGGCCAGGTAGAATTCCAGGATCAGAAAGGCCGCCGCCCCCAGGATCGGGCCGAAAAACGTGCCCAGACCACCCAGGATCACCATGATGATCAGCTCGCCCGACTTGGTCCAATGCATCATGTCGGGGCTGGTGAAGCGCAGGAAATTCGCCATCAAGGCCCCGGCCAGCCCGGCGCCCATGCCCGCCAGCACAAAGGCATAGAGTTTGTAGCGGAAGGTCGCGATGCCCATCGCCTCCATCCGGCGTTCGTTCTGGCGGATGCCTTTCAAAACCTGCCCGAAGGACGAATTGACCACCCGCCAAAGCCAGGCGAAATACAGCACCGCCACGACAAGGATCACGTAATACACGGTGGTCTTGTCGCGCATGTTCAGGCCAGGCACTGCGTTGGCGCGGCGGATGATGATGCCATCCTCGCCGCCATAGGCGGTCAACGACACGAACAGGAAAAAGATCATCTGCGCAAAGGCCAGCGTGATCATGATGAACTGCACGCCCCCGGTGCGCAGCGACAAGGCCCCGATCAAAAGAGCGGCAAGGCCGGATACGATCATTGCGATCGGCAGGGTCACAAGCAGCTGGTTGCTGCCGGGGAACAGGCCGAAGATCGGCACCTCGGACATCCAGTGCGAATAGAGTATGCCGACGACATAGGCACCGACCCCGAAATAGGCGGCGTGCCCGAAGGACACCATGCCGCCATAGCCCAGGATCAGGTTCAGGCTGGCCGCCGCCATCGCATACATCAGGATGCGTGCCGACAGCGTCATCAGGGCGTTCTTGCCGACAAGCTCGGCGATGAGCGGCATCAGAGCGAAGATCGCGATCAGCAGGACCGGAAGGATCAGTTTGCGCATATCCTCAGCCCCCTGCCGCAAAGAGGCCCTTGGGCCGGATAAGAAGAACGATTGCCATCAGCAGGAAAATCCCCATCGAGGACACCGACGCGCCGATCGCATCCGCATCGGACGGCGCCATGAACCCGCGCAGGATCGTGGGCAGAAACGCGCGCAGCATCGTATCAACCACGCCCAGCCCGATCCCCGCGACGAAGGCGCCCTTGATCGACCCGACACCGCCGATCACGACGACGACGAAGGTGGCCAGCAGGATGTCCTCACCCATGCCGACCTGAACGGCCAGGATCGGGCCGGTCATGTAGCCCGCCAACCCGGCCAGCAGCGCGCCAAGCCCGAAGACGACGGTGTAAAGCAGCCGCACATCGACACCCAGCGCGCGCACCATGTCGCGGTTGGTCGATCCGGCGCGGACAAGCATGCCCACGCGGGTGCGGTTGATCAGGAAATACAGACCGACAGCCACCAGCAGACCCACCGCGATGATAAGCAGCCGGTAAGGTGGGTAGAACAGGCCCGGTATGATCTCGATCGAGCCATAGAACACCTCGGGCAGCGGGGTGAAAATCGGCTGACGGCCGAAGATCAGGATGATCATCTGGTTGAAGATCAGGATCAGGGCAAAGGTCGCCAGAACCTGGTCGAGGTGGTCGCGGGCATAAAGCTTGCGGATCACCGTCGCTTCGACCAGGAAACCGACCAGCGCCGCCGCGATCAGCCCTGCGGGAATGCCCAGCCAGAAACTGCCCGTGGTCGTGGCCACCCATGTGCCGGCAAAGGCCCCGATCATGTAGAGCGAGCCATGGGCCAGGTTGATCACGCCCATGATCCCGAAGATCAGCGTCAGACCGGCGGCCAGCAGAAACAGCATGACACCGTATTGCAGCCCGTTCAGAAGCTGCTCGAGGATCAGGATCATGCCTGCCTCCCGCGTGTGGACTGGTGGAAAGGGTCAGGCCCCGGCCGCAAGGGCCGGGGCCAGCGTGCTTACATTTCGCACTGATCGGCGTAGGAGTCGCCGTAGTTTTCAAGCAGCACTTCCTTGGTCACGGCCACCGGCTTGCCGTCATCGCCTGCGACGATGTCCAGCTGGTACCAGTTATGCACCGGGTGCTGGTTCTTGCCGAACTTGAACTCGCCGCGGACCGACGCGAAATCGGCCTTGCGGATGGCTTCGCGCAGGGCGTCGATATCGTCCACGCCACCGGTCTGGCGCAGCGCCGATGCGATCAGCAGGCCGGTATCATAGCCTTGCGACGCGTAATAGGTGATCGGACGGTCGTATTTTTCGTCCCATGCGGCAACGAAGGCCTTGTTCGACTCGTTGTCGAAGTCACGGTTCCAATGCGCGGTCGCGGTGATGCCGATGGCGGCCTCGCCCACGGCGTTCAACACCACTGCATCGGTCGAGGGTTCGGAAAGGACCATCGGGATCGTGCCCAGAAGGCCCGCCTGCTGGTATTGGCGCAGGAACGCGATGCCCATCCCGCCGGGGTGGAACTGGAACACCACTTCGGGGTTCGCGGCACGGATCTGCGCCATTTCAGCCGAATAATCGGTCTGGCCAAGCTGGGTGTAGACCTCGCCCAGGATTTCGCCGCCGAAGGTGCGCTTGAAGCCCGCGATCGCGTCCTTGCCCGCCTGGTAGTTGGGCGCCAGAGCAAAGGCCTTGGTATAGCCCAGCTTCTTGGCTGCGGCACCCGCGGCTTCGTGCAGGGCGTCGTTCTGCCAGCTGACCACGAAATAGTTCTCGTGGCAGCCCTTGCCGGCCAGGTTCGACGGACCCGCGTTGGGGCTGATATAGATGGCGCCATTATCGACGATGTCGGGTACGGTCGCACCGGCCACGTTCGAGAAGATGATGCCAGTCAGCAGCTTGATGCCTTCGTCATTCATGTACTTCTCGGCGATCTGGCGGCCGTTGCCGGGCTTGAGCCCGTCATCTTCGACCACCAGTTCCACGGGCACGCCGCCCAGCTTGCCGCCTTCCATGTCGATGGCCAGTTGCAGGCCGTCGCGCACATCCTGCCCAAGATACCCTGCGGGCCCGGACAGCGTGGTGATCACGCCGATCTTCAATGCGTCCTCGGCCAGCGCCGGGGTGGCGGCGGCAAAGGCGGCAACAACGCTTGCCTTGATGACAGAGCTTAGTTTCATGTCTTTCTCCCTGTTTTTCGGGCCTTTTTGACCCTGATACATGCGGGGTTCGAATCCCCGAATTTATTTCAAGCCTAAAGTAATCCGAATAAACTTCAAGCCTAAAATATCTCTCACAGCTTGACCCAACCCTCCGGCGGTTCCTTTCCGGGATGAACCGTACCGCATTTCGGGCAGGTGCGCGCCTCTTCGTCTGCATAAAACGCCTGATAGATCGGCGGCAGGTCATCGACGATCGACACAAGATCCACCTCGGCGCGGTGCACGCGCGTTCCGCAGTCGAAGCAATACCATTCGATCGCGTCCAGCGCGCCCTCGGGCCGCTTGGGTTCGATCACCAGCCCGACAGACCCTTCCTGCGGACGTTGCGGCGAATGGCGGATATGCGGTGGCAGCAGGAACACGTCGCCTTCGCGGATCGGCACATCGTAGAACTCGCCGCTTTCCGTATCGTGGATTTTCAGCAGCATGTCGCCCTTGAGCTGGTAAAAGAACTCTTCCACCGGGTCGTCGTGATAATCGGTGCGCTTATTGGGGCCACCGACGACCGTCACCATCAGGTCGCTGTCTTCAAAGACCATCTTGTTGCCGACGGGCGGCTTAAGAAGGTGCTGATGCTCGTCGATCCATTTCTTGAAATTGAACGCAGCCAGACGGGCCATATCGCGTCTCCCTTATCGTGTTGATTTCACTGTTTCATAACTCGCAGGCCCTGTCACACCTTGAGCCCGCAATTTTCGAAGGCCGCGCGAGTCGCGGCTTTTTCCTCGTCGGTCAGTTCCAGCATGGGCGCGCGCACATGCCCGCCGGTCTGGCCCAGCAACTCTTGCCAGTATTTCTGATGCGCATGCGGTTTTTCCGCCGGGCGCGTGGATTTCAGCGCCTGGCGCACCGGTTGCAGGCTGTCCCAGACCTTGCGCGCGGCATCGGCCTGACCGGCCATCGCCAGATCGGTGTATTCCTTCATCCGGCGGTCCTGCGCGGTCTGGATCAGATAGGGCGGCGACGAACACAGGTAGAGCTGCCAACCCAGTTCGAGGATGTTGTCCAGCCACTCCTCTTCGCTGGCGGTCGATACCAGAATTTTGTCACCGGCCAGTTCGGTCAGGCGTTTGTACATGTCGCGCGGCACCGAATACTTGATCGCGACCACGGTTTCGATCTCGGCCAGCCGCGCGCACAGCTCGGGTGACATCAGGTATCCGCTGTCGGGATGCGACCAGAGCGCAATGCCGATATCGACCTTTTCGGCGATGGTTTCATAGTAGCGGATCAGCGTTTCATCCTGTTCTTTCAGGAAATGCAGGACCGGGGCGTGCACGACGATGTAATCGGCGCCGCAGGCCTGCGCGTGGCGCGCGAGGTCGATCACGACATCCATGTTCTGATCGGAACAGGACATGATCGTCTGCGCCTTGTCGCCCGCACATTCCACCGCAAGGTCGAAGCAGCGCTTGCGCTCCTCCAGCGACATCGAAAAGAACTCGCCCTGCTTGCCGGCGATGAAGAAGCCGTCGATCCCGAGATCGTCGATCCAATGCGCCATGTTCGCGCGAAATCCGTCCTCGTCCATCGCGCCATCGGCGCGGAACGGCATCAGCGCGGCAGCCCAGATGCCGCGCATCGTTGCGCGGGAATGGGATTTGGCGTCCTTGCGGGAATACTTCATGTCGCCTCCTTCGGGCTGTTGATCGCGCGCCACAGGATTTCCGGCGTGGCGGGCAATGGCAGGTCTTGATCGGTGAAAGGCAGGATCGCGTCCTGCAAAGCATTCAGAACGGCGGGCGGCACCGCGATGCAGCCGGCCTCGCCCACACCCTTGGCGCCCAGCGGATTGGCCGCGCTTGGGGTGGGCAGCTTGTCCAGCAGAATGGCGCGCGGCATGTCCTTGGCACGGGGCACGGCGTAATCCATCAGGCTTCCGGTCAGCAATTGACCGTCGGGGTCATAGGCCACGCGCTCGGACAGAACGCAGCCCAGCCCCTGTGCCAGGCCGCCCAGAAGCTGGCCTTCGACAAGCATCTGGTTCACCACCCGGCCGGCATCGTCGATCCAGGTGATTTCTTCCACGGTGGTCCGTCCGGTGTCGGGGTCGATGGCGACCTGCGCAAGTGCGGCACCGCTGGCCCATGCTTCGTGTGGCGCGGTGAATGTCTCGACCACCACTCGGGTCTCGGCGGGCAGCCTGTTCGCAACCTCGTCCCAGCGCAGATGCGCGCCATCCAGCCAGACGCCCGTGTGATCGCTTTCCAGATGGTCAACGCCAAGTGCGGTGGCAATCTGCCTGCGCAGCTTTTCCGCCGCACGCATCATCGCGCTGCCGCCTATCGCAGTGGACCGGCTTGCCAAAGCGCCGATCCCGTTGGGCAAATCGGCTGTATCGCCTTCGCCGATCGTGACACGGTCGGGCCGCACACCCAACGCATCGGCGACGATCTGCGCCCACGCGGTCTGCCGCCCCTGTCCCTGGGCCGAGCTTCCGGTTTGCGCGGCGAACGCGCCATCCGGCCGCAGCGTGATTTGCGCGGTTTCCCAACCCTGGCCGCATGGTTCGATGTAGAGGGCGATGCCGATGCCCACGACCTCGCCCGCGGCGCGACGCTCTGCCTGAACCGCGCGCTTTCGGGCGTAATCCGCGCGGTTTTCCAGCGCGTCCAGCAAGGCCGCATAGTCGCCGGTGTCGATCCATTCGCCGGTCACGGCCGTTCCGGGCGTACGGCCATCGCGCAAGTTGCGGCGCCGGATGTCCAGCGGGTCCAGCCCTGCGGCATTCGCTGCCTTGTCCACCAGCCGTTCGATCAGCATCGCCGCTTCGGGGCGGCCTGCCCCGCGATAGATATTCATCGGTGCGGTCGCGCTGAAACAGACGTCCAGATCGGCCGTAACCGCGGGGACATCGTAGGGCCCGGGCAGGATGCGCCCGGCATTTCGGGCGGGCGCATAGGCGCTGTAGGGGGTCCAACTGCCCAGATCGAAACGGAACTGCCCGGCAAGGCGTGTGAACCGCCCCGTTTCATCGCATCCCAGAACCCCGGACGAGGCCGCGCCCCGGCCCTGCGTCGCGGCCATGAACTCGTCCGAGCGGGTCGCGGTCCACTTGACAGGCCGGCCCAGCGCGCGGGCGGCAAAGGCTGTCATCACGTCCTCGGGAAAGATCGAGGCCTTGCCCCCGAACGCGCCGCCGACATCGGGTGCGATAACCTGTATCAGGTCTGCAT
>JAASTF010000003.1 GCA_021767525.1 Paracoccaceae bacterium | reverse complement strand
GACACCCACCAGCATATCGCCCAGCTTTTTCAGCGACAGCCGGCTGGCCGGCAGGATCTGGTTCACGATCAGCAGTAGCGCGGTGGCATAGAAGGGCGCCGAGGTTTCGCGCCGCATCACCAGCAGCATGAAGATCAGAACGCCGAAGACCAGGATATAAAGCCAGCCCTCTTTCAGGATCTGTTTCATCACCGGCAGTTCGGCGCGCGGCAGCCCACGCAGGCCGCGGCGGGCGGAATAGGCGTCGATCTGGGCGAAGAGCGCGAAGTAGAACAGCAGCGACGGGATCGCCGCCGCAATGGCGATTTCGATGTAGGGCACCGACAGGAACGACGCCATCACGAAGGCCGTGGCCCCCATGATCGGCGGCATCAGCACGCCGCCGGTCGAGGCGCAGGCCTCGGTCGCCGCCGCAGTGCGCGCCGAAAAGCCCGAGCGTTTCATTGCCGGGATCGACACCGCGCCGGTTGTCAGCACGTTCGAGATGACCGAGCCCGACATCGAGCCCATGAACCCGCTGGCAAAGATCGACACCTTGGCCGCGCCGCCGCGATAGCCGCCGACCAGCGCCAGCGCCAGGTCGTTGAAGAACTTGCCGCCGCCGGTGCGTTGCAACACGGCGCCGAACAGGATGAAGCCGATCACCACGCCGCCAAAGGCCTTCATCGGGATACCGAACGAGCTTTCCGAGGAATAGACGTGATAGGATATCGCCTCGGTCAACGTGCTTTGAAAGCCCGAGAAGGGGTCGGGCACGTGGCCGGCGAAGGTCGGATAAAAGGCGAAAAGCGCCACGATGAGGAACAGCATCAAACCGCCCGCGCGGCGCGTCGCCTCGAGCACGAGCGCGAAAAAGACATAGGCCACGTATTGCGCGGTTTCGGGTGCGGCGTATTCCCAGCCTTGCGACAGGTTCAGCTCGGCCGTTTGCGCAAGATAGGCGGTTGTCGCCAGCGACGCGGCGGCCAACAGCCAATCCAGCCACATCGGCGTGCCCATTTTCGAGCCGTTCACGCGGAACACCAGGAACGACACCGCCATGAACAGGCCGCCCAGGATGTAAAGATACCGGCCCTGAATCAGGACCAGCCCGCCGACCTGCAGGTTGAACAGTTGGTTGATGACCAGCAAGATGCCGGCAACGGTCGCGACGATCACCGCGATGCGCGCGGCACGGCTCATACCGCGATCGTCGGGTGCATCGGTTTCGCGTTCCAGTGCGGATTGATTGGCGCCCATGCCTGCCCTCCCAAACGGCGTGAAGCTGAATATCAAAACGGCCCCGCGCGCTGTGTCGCGGGGCCGTTAAAGGGTTTCGGCTTTTTAGAAGACCACCGAGAAGCCGCCGGCTTCCAGCGCGGCACGGCGCTTTTCGGCCCAGGCTTCTTCCCAGTTTTCGGGGTCTTCGGCCTTCAGCTCTTCCCACGCGGCTTGCAGGGCTTCCTGGCGGGCGATCAGGTTGTCGTTGTGCGCCTGCGCCTCGTCATTCCAGATGCCGGCCTCTTTGTAATAGCGGATCGCGCCCTCGTGGTAGGGCACAACCCACTGCATGTCCTGTTTGTCCAGCGCCCAGCCATTGATGCCGGGGGCCTTGCCCTCGTAGGCGCCGAACAGCTCGACCATCGCCTTGGTCATGTTGTAGGCCAGATCGGCGTCGGTTGCCGAGGTGCCGACCAGAACCGGATAGGCATAGCCTGCACCCTGGTAGCCGTCGGTGCCGTCGATTGTGGCGCCGACACGGGCTTTGTTGGGTGTAAAGAACGGTGCGATCGATTGCATGCGTTCCAGACCCTCGGTGTTTTCCGGGTCGATTGGCGGCCAGTAAAGGCCGCGCGGACCGGTTTCGGCCTCATAGGCAAAGCCGGAGTTGGTCGAGGCGAAGGCCGCGTCGACCTGGCCTTCGATCAGGCCCTTCCAACTGGCGCCGAAGCCGCCGAAATCGACACGTTCCACATCGTCCCAGGTCAGGCCGCCATAGGCCAGATACGCCTCGGTATTGACGTTCAGGGCGGGCGCCCCCACGACCCAGGCCACGCGCTTGCCCTTCAGGTCGGCATAGGTTTCGATACCCAGGTCACCGGCCACGCCGACGGCAAGGTTGATCGCGCCGCCATTGTTGGCCATCAGCACGCGAATGGGCTGCGGACCCCAGTTTTCGGCGCCGAACTGGAACGCGCCTTCCTGCGCCATGAAGCTGCCGCCGACGCCGGTGGCCGAAAACTCGACCCGGCCCTGGCGCAGCGGCTCGGTCCGGCTGACATCGTTCTTGCCGGGCAGAACGCGCAGGTTCACGCCCAGCGCGTCTTGCAGCGCGGCGCCGATGGCGACCGACTGGTTGTAACCGGCCGAGCCGGTGTCATAGGCCGTCCACGACATCTGCCGCGGCAATTCTGCCGTCGTCGACTGTGCCAGAGCGGCACCGGCGATCACGGTTGCTGTGCCGGCAGCTGCCAGCACTTTAAAAAGACTGTTCATAGTCTCCTCCCCTTGGTTTTGGTCCTCCCGGGGTGCTTGACCCCGCCACGATTGCCCCGCAGTTTGGTTTGCGGAATTTGTTTTCGCTATGCGATAGTCTGCGACATGGCGCAAAAGTCAAGGGAGGCAATAATGGATCAGGCAATGACACGCGCAGCGGACCATATGGCAAGGGTTCTGGCAGGACTGGGGGCCGACCGCATGTTCTGCGTGCCGGGCGAATCATACCTGTCGTTCCTTGATGCGCTGCATGACCAGACGGCTATTGACACGGTGGTGTGCCGGCATGAGGGCGGGGCCGCGATGATGGCGGTGGCCGATGCCAAGCTGACGGGCAAGCCGGGGCTTTTGGCGGTCAGCCGTGGGCCGGGGGCGACGAATGCCTCGATCGGGCTGCACCTGGCGCAGCAGGACGCGGTGCCGCTGGTCTGCCTGATCGGGCAGGTGGCGCGGTTCGAACGCGGGCGCGGCGCCTTTCAAGAGGTCGATTACACCCAGATGTTCGGCGGTATCGCCAAGGGCGTGTGGGAGGTGACCGAGGGCGGCAAGCTGGCCGAAACCGTGGCCCGCGCCTGGGCGATGGCGCTGTCGGGCACGCCCGGCCCGGTGGTGATCGCCCTGCCCGAGGACATGCTGTCGGACCCGGTGGATGGGGCCACGCTGCCAGCCCCGGTGCGCGTGCCGCGCGCCGCGCCTGCGCCGCAAGACATCACCCGCGCGGCCGAGCTGTTGGCCGGGGCCAAGCGGCCCCTGATCATTGCGGGCGGCGGGCTCGACAATCAGGCCGGGCGCAAGGCGCTGGCCGCGGTCGCACAGGCGCATGGTGTGCCCGTGGCGCTGACCTTCAAGCACCAGGAAATTTTTGACAACGGCTCGCCTCTGTACGCCGGGCATCTTGGGTTCAAGATCCCGGCGCCGTTGGTCAAGACCTTGCAACAGGCCGACCTGATCCTGGCCATCGGCACGCGGATGGGTGACACGCCCAGCCAGGGCTATCGCCTGCCGAAAGCACCGAAACCCGACCAGCCCTTCGTGCATGTCTGGCCTGACCCGGATGTGTTGGGCCAGGTGTTCGAAACCGATCTGCCGATTGCAGCCGATCCGGCGCTGTTCTGCGATGCGCTGGCGGCGATGCCGGGCGATGCCCCGTCCGAGCGCGCCGACTGGGCGGCCGAGGTAAACGGCATGGCGCGCAAGATCGCCGCCTTCGATGCGGGCGATCAGCATGACGGGCTGAATTTCGGCGCGGTCGCTTTGGAGCTGGCCAAGCAGGCCCCGCATGACAGCATCGTGGTCACGGATTCGGGCAATTTCTCGGGCTGGGTGCATCTGACCTGGCCGTGGGATGGCACTCAGCAGGCCGTCGGCGCCGTGGGCGGTGCGATGGGTCTGGGCGTGCCGGGCGCCGTGGCCGCCGCGCTGCGCAACCCCGACAAGACGGTGCTGGGGTTCGCCGGTGACGGTGGGTTGCTGATGACCGGGAACGAGCTGGCGACCGCGATGGCCAAAGGCGCCAAGCCCAAGATCGTCGTGTCCGACAACGGCACCTATGGCACGATACGTCTGCACCAGGAACGCGATCACCCCAACCGCGTGTCGGGCACCGACCTGGTGAATCCCAACTTCGCCGCATGGGCCGAAGCCTTTGGCATGAAGGGGTTTACCATCGCACAGGGCGACGACATCGCCAGCATCGTGGGCGCGTTCCTGGCCCATGACGGGCCCGCGCTGTTGTCGGTGCGCTCCAGCGCCGAGGCGATTTCGGCCTATATCACCATTTCGGGCCTGCACGCGCGAATGGCGAAAAGCTAGGCGTTTTTGGTCTGCCCGAAATTTGGGCGATAGCGGTTAAAAAGCGTTCAATTTGGGCGCGGCGTCGTGGAATACGGGGCCGCGCCGTTTTGAATTTGGGACTCGGCGCAGCTGTGCCGCAATGCTTTCCCAAGTTGACCAATGACCCCAAGGTGCCGCCATAACCCTTGCCATGCGCGATATTCCGGCAACGGCCGCTTTCCCTGCCCAGCCAAGGGCCGAGGGCCATTTGACCTTGACCACGAAGGATGTCGGCGGGCGCAGCGCGATCGACCGGTTTCGCACCAGCGGCAGTTTCAAGGCGTTGTTCCCACGCCGGCAAGCGGGCGTCGAGGCGATCGTTCTGAACACCGGTGGCGGCATCACCGGCGGCGACCGCTTTGACATCATGGCGGGCGTGGGTGCGGGCACGCATCTGACGCTGACCACCCAGGCGGCCGAACGTGCCTATCGCGCCGCGCAGGGCTGGGGCGAAGTGCAAAGCACCATTTCGGTGGCGGCCCGGGCGACGCTGCATTGGCTGCCGCAAGAGCTGATCCTTTTCAACGGCTGCGCCCTGTCGCGCCGGTTGCATATCGACCTGGCGGCCGAGGCGCGGGCGCTGGTGGTCGAGCCGGTGATCTTCGGCCGTACGGCGATGGGCGAAACCCTGACCGAAGCCGCGTTCCGCGACATGATCCATATCGACCGCGCGGGCCGGCCCATTTATCGCGACGCCACCCGGATGACCGGCGATCTGGCCGCACGGATGCGCCGCGCCGCCATCGGGCAGGGTGCGGGCGCGATGGTCAGCCTGATCTACGCCGCGCCGGACGCGCCCGCGCATCTGGATGCGGTGCGCGCCCATCTGCCGGACACCGGCGGCGCCAGCCTGCTGGCCGATGACCTGCTGGTGCTGCGCCTTGTTGCGAGCGGCGCGCATGAGCTGCGCCAAAGCCTGCTGCCGATTCTTGATCGCCTGAGCGGCAACAGCCTGCCTGTAAGTTGGAGATTGTGACCGATGAACCTTACTCCGCGCGAAAAGGACAAGCTGCTGGTGGCGATGGCCGCACAGGTTGCGCGCAATCGGCTGGCGCGGGGCGTCAAGCTGAACCACCCCGAGGCGATTGCCCTGATCACCGATGCGGTGGTCGAAGGCGCCCGTGACGGGCGCAGCGTGGCCGACATGATGGAGGCCGGCGCCCAGGTCGTGACCCGCGACCAGTGCATGGAGGGCGTGCCCGAGATGATCCACGAGGTTCAGGTCGAAGCGACCTTTCCCGACGGCACCAAGCTGGTGACCGTGCACAACCCGATCCGCTGATGGCCCGCCCATCGCGCGCTTAAGGAGAGAGACGATGAAATACCTTCTTCCCCTGATCCTGATCGCTGGCCCCGCCGCCGCCCATCCGGGCGATCACATGCACCCGCATGACGGCAGCGCCTGGGTGATCGGACTGTCGCTGCTGACCATCGGGCTGGCCTCGTATGTTGCCATCTGGGGGCGCAAGTGATCCCTGGCGAGGTTTTCCCGGCCGACGGCACGCTGGTGCTGAACCCCGATGCAAAGGCGATCACGCTGATGGTGGCCAATACCGGCGACCGCCCCGTGCAGGTCGGCAGCCATTACCACTTTGCCGAGGCCAACCCCGCGCTGGATTTCGACCGCGATGCGGCGATGGGGATGCGGCTGGACATCGCCGCCGGCACCGCCGTGCGGTTCGAGCCGGGCCAACGCCGCGAGGTGCAGTTGATCCCCGTCCGCGGTGGACGCGTGATCTATGGCTTCAACAAGCGGGTGATGGGGGCGCTGTGATGGGGCAGGCAGCATGGCTTGTCGCGGCGATGCTGCTGTCGCTGCCTCAACCGGCGTCAGCAGAAGACTGCGACGGGACGACCGCGCAGATGATTGCCTGTGGTTCGCCCAACCTGGATCGCGCCGATGCCGAGTTGAATGGCGCATACAAGGTTGCCATGCAGAATGCCCGCGCGATGGGATTTGCCGACAAGTTGCGCAACGCCCAACGCCTGTGGATTCCCTTTCGCGATGCCGCCTGCGCGGCCGAGGCCGCCCCGCATGACGGCGGCTCGATCCAGCCGCTGATCCGTATCGGCTGCCTGACCGGCATGACCGAACAGCGCACGCAAGACCTGCGACGCCTTTTTCCTTATTAACTCTTAACGGAGCCCGCCATGCCCGCCCAGATTTCCCGCGCCGATTACGCCGCCATGTTCGGCCCCACAGTGGGCGACAAGCTGCGGCTGGCCGATACCGACCTGATTATCGAGGTCGAGCGTGACCTGACCGCCGAGGCCGTCGGCGCCGCCACCAGCGGCGGCTCGGGCGGCAATGCGCTGTCTTATGGCGAAGAGGTCAAGTTCGGCGGCGGCAAGGTGATCCGCGACGGCATGGGCCAAAGCCAGGTCACCCGCGCGGGTGGCGCGGTGGACACGGTCATCACCAATGCGCTGATCGTCGATCACTGGGGCATCGTGAAGGCCGATGTGGGCCTGAAGGACGGGCGCATCGCCGCCATCGGAAAGGCCGGCAACCCCGACACCCAGCCCGGCGTCAGCATCATCGTCGGCCCCGGAACCGAGGTGATCGCGGGCGAGGGGCGCATTCTGACGGCGGGCGGTTTCGACAGCCATATCCACTTTATCTGCCCGCAACAGATCGAGGACGCGCTGCATTCCGGCCTGACCACGATGCTGGGCGGCGGCACCGGCCCTGCGCATGGCACGCTGGCCACCACCTGCACGCCGGGGCCCTGGCATATCGGGCGGATGATGCAGGCGGCCGATGCATTTCCGATGAACCTGGCCTTTGCAGGCAAGGGCAATGCCTCTTTGCCCGCCCCGTTGAAAGAACAGGTGATGGCGGGCGCCTGCGCGCTGAAGCTGCACGAGGATTGGGGCACCACGCCCGCGGCCATCGATTGCTGCCTGTCAGTGGCCGACGAAATGGACGTTCAGGTGATGATTCACACCGACACGTTGAACGAATCCGGGTTCGTCGAGAACACGGTGAAGGCGATGAAGGGCCGCACGATCCACGCCTTCCACACCGAAGGCGCGGGCGGCGGCCATGCCCCCGACATTATCAAGATCTGCGGCGAAGAGCACGTGATCCCCTCGTCCACCAACCCGACGCGGCCTTTCACCGTCAACACGATCGAGGAACACCTGGACATGCTGATGGTGTGCCACCACCTCGACAAATCGATCCCCGAGGACGTGGCATTCGCCGAAAGCCGCATCCGCCGCGAAACCATCGCGGCCGAGGATATCCTGCACGACATGGGCGCGTTTAGCATCATCGCCTCCGACAGCCAGGCGATGGGCCGCGTGGGCGAAGTGATCATCCGCACCTGGCAGACCGCCGACAAGATGAAGAAACAGCGCGGCCGCCTGCCCGAAGAACAGGGCGACAACGACAATTACCGCGTGCGCCGCTACGTGGCCAAATACACCATCAACCCGGCCATCGCGCATGGCATCTCAAAGCATATCGGCAGTATCGAGGTGGGCAAACGCGCCGACCTGGTGCTGTGGAGCCCGGCCTTTTTCGGCGTGAAGCCTGATATGGTGCTGCTGGGCGGCACCATCGCCATGGCGCAGATGGGCGACCCGAATGCCAGCATCCCGACCCCGCAGCCGGTTTATTCACGGCCGATGTTCGGCGCCTATGGGCGCAGTGTTGAAAATTCGTCGGTCACCTTCGTGTCGATGGCGGCGGGGCAGGGCCACATCGCCGAGACACGGGATTTGGCCAAGGAAACCGTGCCGGTGCAGAACACCCGGGGTATCGGCAAGCGCGACATGATCCTGAACGACGCGCTGCCCAAGATCGAGGTGAATCCGGAAACCTACGAGGTGCGGGCAGATGGCGAATTGCTGACCTGCCAGCCCGCGACCGAGCTGCCGATGGCGCAGCGCTATTTCCTGTTCTGAGGGGACAAGATGACAAACCTTCCCATCGCTCAAACCCTGCACCGCGCCGGCCATTGGTCGGGCGAGGCGGCCAAGGTCACGCTGGATTACGACGCGCGGTTTCTGCGGCGCAAGCGGCTGGTCACCGATGCCGGTCAGCCCTTCGTGGTGGATCTGGAACAGACGACCTCGCTCAACCCCGGCGACGCGCTGGAATTGGGCGATGGCGCGCTGGTCGAGGTCGCCGCTGCGGCCGAGCCGGTGCTGATCGTGACGGGTGCCAACCTGGCGCGGTTGGCGTGGCATATCGGCAACCGGCACACGCCCTGCCAGGTCGAGGCGGATCGCCTGCTGATCCAGCGCGACCCGGTGATCGCGCATATGCTGGAGCACCTGGAGGCCCATGTGGCCGAGGCGGCCGAGCCCTTCACCCCCGAAGGCGGCGCTTATGGTCACGGCCGCACCCATGCGCATGACCACGGGCACAGCGCGCATGACCACGGCCACAGTCACAGCCACGACCATGCCCACTGACCCACGGTTCTTGACGCTGGCGCAATGGCTGTCGCCCAGCTTTCCCATCGGGGCCTTTGCCTATTCCCACGGGCTCGAGGCCGCGATTGCGGATGGCTGGGTGCGCGGCGCCGGCGATTTGCAAGGATGGCTGGAGGATGTTCTGCGCGAGGGGTCTGGCCGGGCCGATGCGATCTGGCTTTGGGCGGCGATGGCGACCGATGCGGATCTGCCGGCGCTGGATGCCCGGGCCCGCGCCTATGCCGCCAGTGCCGAACGTGTGCATGAATCCGCCCGCCAAGGCGCGGCCTTCGCCAGCACGGCGAATGCTGTCTGGGGGCTGGATGTGCCGCCGGTTTTGTTGCCGCTGGCGGTGGGGGCCGCGGCGCGGCAGGCGGGGATGCCTGGCGCGGACACCGTCGCGCTTTATCTGCACGCCTTTGCCAGCACCCTTACCAGTGCGGCGATCCGCCTTGTGCCGCTGGGCCAGACCGAGGGCCAGCGCGTGCTGGCGGCGCTGACGCCCCTCTGTGCCGAACTGGCCGAGGCGGCGCAGGATCGCGGCCCGGACGATGTTTATTCCACCTGTTTCCTGTCCGACATCGCGGCGATGCGGCATGAAACCCTGACGACGAGGTTGTTCCAGTCATGACCAAGATGAATGGCCCATTGCGCATTGGTATCGGCGGCCCCGTGGGCGCGGGCAAAACCACCCTGACCGCACGGTTGGCCGAGGCGTTGAAAGAGCGGTTTTCCATCGGCGTGATCACCAACGACATTTATACTCAGGAAGATGCCGAGGCTTTGATGCGGATGCAGATCTTGCCCGCCGACCGGGTGATCGGCGTGGAAACCGGCGGCTGTCCGCATACGGCGATCCGCGAGGATGCCAGCATCAACCTGGCGGCGGTGGCGCAGATGGTCGAACGCCACCCGGAGGTGGAGATCGTGCTGATCGAATCCGGGGGCGACAACCTGTCGGCCACGTTCAGCCCGGAACTGGCGGATCTGACGCTTTACGTGATCGACGTGGCCGCGGGCGAGGAAATTCCGCGCAAGGGTGGCCCGGCGATCACAAAGTCTGACTTGCTGATCATCAACAAGACCGATCTTGCGCCGCATGTGGGCGTGTCGCTGGAGGTGATGGACCACGATGCCACGCGGATGCGGGCGGGGCGGCCCTTTGTCTTTACTGCGCTGCGCCATGGGCAGGGTGTAGAGGCGGTGGTGGCGCAGATCCTGGAGCTGTCGGGCCTGACGCAGACCGAAGCGGCGGAGTAGCGCGCGGTTTTCAACGAAAACCGCGCGGAAAATCCTTACCAAGGATTTTCGCCCTGCCTACATGAGCGACGGCAGATACAGAACCAGGCTTGGGATCGCCAAAAGAAGTGCCAGCCGTACGATGTCCATCAGCCAGAAAGGCGTGACGCCCTTGAAGATCGTGCCGGTCGACACGTCGCCCACCACGCCTTTCAGGACAAAGACGTTCAGCCCGACGGGCGGGGTGATCAGGCTGATTTCGGTCACGACCACAACGATGATGCCGAACCAGACCGGATCAAAGCCCAGCCCCGTCACCAGCGGGAAGAAAATCGGCACGGTCAAAAGCAGCATCGACAGGCTTTCGAACACGCAGCCCAGGATGATGTAGATCAGGATGATGACGGCCATCACCATCCACGGCGCAAGGCCCAGGTTCTCGACCATCGCGCGCAGCGCCTCGGGCAGGCCGGCGATGTTGACGAAGTTCGAAAAGATCCAGGCCCCGATCAGCACCGCGAAAAGCGAGGCGGTGGTCAGCGCGGTTTCGGTCAGAACCTCGGTGATGTCGCGCAGTTTCAACCCGCCGCGTGCCAGTGCGATCAGGAAAGCGCCCATCGCGCCCATGCCCGCCGCTTCGGTCGGCGAGAAGGTCAGGAAGATCGGCCAGAAATCGAGGATCCCATAAAGGCCGCCGATCACCAGGCCGAACAACAGCAGAACCGCCCAGACGCCGCGGATCGCGCGCCAGCGTTCGGGCCAGGCGGTGCGGTCACCTGCTGGGCCAGCGCTGGGGTCGCGTGCGACGGTGATGCGCACGGCGACCAGGTAAAACAGGATGCCCAGCATGCCCGGAATGATGCCCGCGATGAACAGCGCCCCGATCGAGGTTTCGGTCAGGATGCCATAGATCACCAGAATCACGCTGGGCGGAATCAGGATGCCAAGCGTGCCGCCCGCCGCGATGGACGCGGTCGAAAGGCCATCTGAATAGCCGTATTTCCGCATCTCGGGCATGGCGACCTTCGACATCGTTGCAGCGGTGGCCAGGGACGAACCCGAGATGGCCGCAAAGCCGCCGCAGGCCACGATGGTCGCCATCGCCAGCCCGCCGCGCATATGGCCCAGAAAGGCGTTGGAGACGGCGTAAAGCTCGCGGCTGATGCCGCCCTTGTTGACGAACAGACCCATCAGGATGAACAGAGGCACCACCGACAGACCGTAATCCTGGCTGGCGTCGATGATGAGGCGCGACACCATTGAAATCGCTCCGCGCCAGCTGTTTTCGAACCAGAACCCGATCAGCCCGACCAGGCCCATGGCAAAGGCGATGGGCATCCGCAGCAGGACCAGGACAAGAACGGCGGCAAAGCCGATAAGCGAAGCGGTCATTTCAGCGCCTCCAGAACGCGCGGGGCGAAAAGCTCGATCACGCCGCGCAGCAGCAGGGCGATCATGGTGACGTAAATGGCGATGGCGATGAACCACGACACGTAGAAGACGGGGATGTTCAGAAACTCGGTCAGGTCACCATAGCGACGGGCGCGCTCGGCCAGGTCGACCACGCGATTGGCGGGCCACCACAGCATGACGCCGCAGATCACCGACATCAGCGCGCGCCACACCCGGTCGATGTGAAGCCTGTAAAAAAGCGGGTCCAGAAGATCGACGCTGATATGGCCGCCACGTGCAGAGAGCACGGGGAGCGAGGCAAAGACGATCACGGCCATCGAAATGCGCGTCAATTCAGGTGCGGCCCCGATCGGGTTGTTGAAGGCCGAGCGCAGGATCACATCGGCGAATGTCATCACCATAAGAAAGAACAGCACGGCGCCGGCCACGAAAAGCGGCAAAGCGGCGGCCAGGCGGACAACGGGCTTCAGTCGCGTCATGGGACCATCCGGGCAAATAAAAAGGGCCGGCGCGAGGCGATTCCGCGCGCCGGCCCCGTGATGCGATCACTTGGCCATTTCGGCCTTGATCATCTCGATGGCGGCATCGGCGTCGATCCCGGCGGCGGCGACCTCGGCCTTGACGCTGTCGATCACGCCTTGGGCGATCTCGGCAAAGGCGGCCTGATCAGCCTCGGATGCGACGGTGATGCTGTTGTCTTCGGCTGCTTCGGTTTCGGCCAGGCCCGCGGCATCGGCGCGGTCCCAGGTGGCGCCAGCCATGCGGGCCAGCGGTTCGCCGAACACGTTTTCTTCAAGCGCCGTCTGCACATCCTCGGGCAGGTCGTCAAAGCGTTCCTGGCTCATGATGATGGCAAACGAGCCACGGTAGAACCCACCGGGCATCTGGTAGAAATGCGGTGCGACTTCGACCAGCTTGAAGGATTTGCGCCCCTCGGTCGGCATCGTCACGGCATCGGCTGCGCCCGAGTCGAGCGTTTCGTACACCTTGGGCGCCGGCACCTGGATGCCCGACATGCCAAGCGCGGCACCAATCTGACCGGCAACGCCGCCGCCGATCCGCACCTTCATGCCGTTGATGTCGGACAGGGCCGAGATCGGCTCGCTCGAATGATACTGGCCGGGGCCGTGGGTCATCATGGCGATGGCCTTGACGCCACGGTGTTCATCCAGATCGGCCAGCATCGAATCGTGCAGGCGCTGATACGCGACCGAGGCGGCCTCGGCATTGCCCTGGTATCCGGGCAGCTCGATCAGCTTGGTCGCGACAAAGCGGCCAGGCGTGTAGCCGTGAAAGATCCAGCTGATATCGGCGACGCCATCCAGGATCAGGTCCATCTGTGCGGGCGGCGGGGCCAGGCCATACTTGATTTCCGCCGTCACCTGGCCGTCGGTGGCCTCTTCGATCATGCGGATCAGTTCGGGGAACATCTCGGCATTCATCGGGTGGCTGGGCGGGGCCCAGCTGGAAATGGTCAGCGTTTCCTGGGCAAAGCTGACGGTGGCGGTGCTGATCGCTATTGCCGCGGTGGCCAGCAGCTTGGTGAATTTCATTTGGTTTCTCCTCCCTTGCATTCCGGCCTGGCCTTTTGAATGCTCGCGCCGGCATTGTATGCAATTTCATATATTCATAGAATCACTGGCTTGTGAACCTACATTCTGCAAAATTGACCATGCGGTCGGTTTTTCTGTCAATGAAAACGGACAGCGTGCAACCATAGGGGAGGAATGGCCATGTCTGCGCCGAAAATCACCGCCGAACAGGCCCGCGCGTTCGACCTGGCTGCGCCGCCGGCGGGTTTTGTCGATGATCCGTTTCCCTGGTACGACGCGCTGCTGACGCACGCGCCGGTCTTGCCGCAGCCGGACGGTTCGATCCTGATCAGCCGCCACGCGGATCTTGAGCGGATTTACAAGGACACGACGCTGTATTCGTCGGACAAAACGGTGGCGTTCGCGCCCAAGTTCGGCAAGGGCAGCCCGCTTTACGAACATCACACAACGTCGCTGGTGTTCAGCGATCCGCCGTTGCATACGCGGGTGCGAAAGATCATGACCTCGGCCCTGACGCCGCGCGCGATTGCCCGGATGGAGCCGGGATTGATCGACACGGTCGATCACCTGCTGGACGGGATGGAGGGTAAGCCGCAGGTCGACCTGATCGAGGATTTCGCCAGTTCGATCCCGATCCAGATTATCGGCAACCTGCTGGATGTACCGATGGAGGAACGCGTGCCGCTGCGTGACTGGTCGCTGGCGATTCTGGGCGCGCTGGAACCCACCCTGACCGAGGAACAGTTAAAGCGCGGCCATGATAGCGTGACCGAGTTCAAGACTTACCTGGAAGACCTGGTTGCCCGCCGTCGCGCACGCCCTGGCGACCCGGAAACCGATGTGCTGACACGGCTGATCCGCGGTGAAGGCGCCGATGGGCAGCTAAGCGAAACCGAGCTTTTGCAGAATTGCATCTTCATCCTGAATGCGGGCCATGAGACCACCACGAACCTGATCGGTAATGGGCTCGCCCTACTGCACGATCACCCGGGCGAGAAGGCGCGGCTGTTGGACGACCCGAGCCTGATCGTCCCGGCGGTCGAGGAATTCCTGCGCTATGCCTCGCCCAACCAGCTGGGCAACCGGGAAACCACGCAAGAGATCCAGATCGACGGAATGCCCGTGCCCAAGGGCACCAACCTGCACCTGGTGATCGGCGCGGCCAATCGCGATCCGGCGATGTTTGACGCGCCAGAGCGTTTTGACATCACGCGCAAGCCCAACCGGCACTTGGCCTTTGCAGGCGGGCCACATGTGTGCGTCGGCCTGACGCTGGCACGGCTTGAGGGGCGCATTGCCATCGGGCGGCTGTTGCAGCGGTTTCCGACCTATCGCCTGCTGGATGGCCGAAAGCTGGGCGGGCGGATGCGGTTTCGCGGCTATGCCGAGCTGCCTGCGACAATGGCCTAAGCGTCGGCATCCAACACGTCGAGCAAGGTGTTCAGCGCCTCTTTCAGGCGCGCGGCATCGCTTTCCGTCAGTTTTGAGATCAACCCTGCCTCGTGCGCGCGAGCGTCCGCGACCAGGCGCTGCGATAACGCGCGACCTGCATCGGTCAGCCACACGCGCACGCGCCGACGATCCTTGGCGTCGCCCTGACGGGTGACAAGGCCGCGTTCCTCCATCTGGATGATGATCTTGGTCAGGCGCGATTGTTCGATCAGCGAAATCCGGGCCAGCCGGGTGATCATTGCGCCGTCGCGGTCATGCAGCCAGGCCAGCACCCGCCATTCGGGCACCCGCAGGCCGGTTTCGCGCACATGGGCGTGAAACTGCGCGCTTGCCGCGTGCGAGGCAGCCGCCAGCAGATACAGCAGGTAGGACGAGACGAATCCCGTGTCCTCGCTGGTGTCTTGGCGGCTTTCTGGCGTGTCGTCGGGCATCGGACTCCTCGGGCGGATCAGACCATATGTCGGCAAAGCGCGGAAAAGTCGACAGAAACCACGGTTTCTGCCGCGCCAAGAAAAGCCTTGACCGAAATTATATGAATTTTCATACTTATCGGCAAGGGAGGCGCGACAATGACCAAAAGACAGATGCGCGTGGCCGAGCGGCGCGACCTGACCGACAGGATCAGCGAATTCACCCTGTCGGCCGCGCCGGGTGAGACGCTGCCCGGATGGCAGGCCGGTGCGCATATTCGCGTCGATGTGCCGGGCGGCGACAGGGCCTATTCGCTGATCGCTTGGGATGATGCGCGCAGCGCGCCCGACACCTATGTGATCGCGGTGCAGCGGGAAGAGGCCGGTGCCGGTGGATCGGCCCATATGCATGGGTTGGCCAAGGGCGACATGATCCAAGTGGCAGAGCCGAAATGCGATTTTCCCGTGGTGTCGGGGCAGGGCGCGGTTCTGCTGGCCGGGGGTATCGGGATCACGCCGATGATCTCGATGGCGGCCGCCCTGCGGGCCGCGGGCACGGATGTGGTGCTGCACTATGCGGGGCGCACCCGGGGCGTGATGGCCTATTGCGATGCGCTGGGCGATCTGTTGGGCGACGACCTGCACATCCATTGCGATGACGATGACAGCGCGCTGAACCTGGACGCGGTGATTGACAGCCTGGGCGACCGGCAGTTTTACATCTGTGGCCCCAAGGGCATGATCGACGGTGCCCGCAGCAAGGCCGAGGCTGCTGGCGTTTCGCCCGACCGCGTGCATGTCGAGCTGTTCGACAATGGCAGCGCGGATGCCGAGGGCGACCAGAGTTTCGAGGTCGAAATCGCCTCGACCGGCGAGGTGTTCACGGTTCCACCGGGCCGCACCATCATCGAGGTGCTGGAGGAGAGCGGCCAGGACCTGATCTATGATTGCCAGCGGGGCGACTGCGGCATCTGCCAGACCGATGTGATTTCCGGTATCCCCGACCACCGCGACGTGGTGCTGTCGGATGCCGAAAAGGCCGAAGGCAAGGTCATGCAAATCTGTGTCAGCCGCGCGAAATCCGCCCGGCTGGTTCTGGACCTGTAACGGAGGGACAAGATGGCACGCTATACCGACAACCCCGCCGCCGTCGCCGCGCTGGTGCGCGGGCGCGAGGTGCATCGCGACGTCTATATCGATCCAGAGGTATACCGGCTGGAGATGAAGCACCTTTTCGCCAACACCTGGGTGTTTGTCGGCCATGACAGCCAGACACCGAACAAGGGCGATTACTTCACCACGCAAATCGGCGATCAGCCGGTCATCATGGTTCGGCACACCGATAACGAGATCAAGGTTCTGTATAACCGGTGCCCGCACAAGGGCACCAAGATCGCCATCGACCGCACCGGCAACACCGGCAAGTTTTTCCGCTGTCCCTACCACGCCTGGTCGTTCAAAACCGATGGCTGCCTTTTGGCGATCCCGCTGAAAAAGGGATACGAGGGCACCGGGCTGGAACAGTCCGAGGGTGCCAAAGGGATGAAGGCGGTGGGCGCGGTGCACAATTACCGCGGTTTCGTCTTTGCGCGCCTGGCCGAGGATGGCATTTCCTTTGACGAATTCTTTGGCGACGCGCTGTCGTCGCTCGACAACATGGTCGACCGCTCACCCGCCGGGCGGTTGGAGGTCGCCGGCCCGCCGCTGCGCTACATGCATCAGTGCAACTGGAAAATGCTGGTGGAGAACCAGACCGACACCTGCCACCCGATGGTTGCCCACGAAAGCAGCGCGGGCACGGCGGTGCAGATCTGGAAAGAGCTGGGATATTCCGAGGACGATCCGAAACCGCCCGCGATGGAGATCATCGCGCCGTTCATGTCGCCCTATGAGTTTTTCGAGAATATGGGCATCCGTACGTGGCCGAATGGACATGGCCACACCGGCGTGCACCACTCGATACACTCGAACTATTCGGCGATCCCGGGCTATTTCGAAAAGATGTGCGAGGCCTATGGCGAAGAAAAGGCCAAGGCGATCCTGGACGAAAACCGCCACAACACGGTCTATTTCCCCAACATCATGATCAAGGGCCCGATCCAGCAGCTGCGCGTCTTTATCCCGCTGGCCGCCGACAAGACGCTGGTCGAAAGCTATATCTATCGCCTTGTCGACGCGCCCGACGAGCTGACGGCGCGGACGGCGATGTACAACCGCATGATCAATGCCCCCACCTCGATCGTGGGGCATGATGACCTGGAAATGTACGAGCGTGCGCAAGAGGGGCTGCTCGCAGATGGCATGGAATGGGTGAACATCCAGCGTCTGTACGAAGAGGACGAGGATTTCGACGAAGAGCGGGTCGAGAACGGCACGACCGAGCGCCAGATGCGCAACCAGTTCAACGCCTGGGTCAAATTCATGACCGCCAGCATGACTGAGAAGGAGGCCGCGGAATGACCGTTACCCGCGACGACCTGATCGATTTCATCTATGCCGAGGCGCGGATGCTGGACGAAGGCCGCTATGACGAATGGCTGGATCTGTGGCTGCCCGATGGGCATTACTGGATGCCGCTGGATTGGAAGCAGGAGGATCCGCTGCACGTGACCTCGCTGCTCTACGAGGACATGTTCATGTTGAAACTGCGGGTCGAACGCCTGAACGGCGCGCGCACCTTCAGCCAGAAACCCAAAAGCCGTTGCCACCACGTGATCCAGCGCCCCTTTGTAGATGAGATGGACGAAGCTGCGGGCAGGTTTGTGACCAACACCAACATGCATTACGTCGAAACGCGGTTGGACGAACAGTTTCTCTTGGCGCTGACGGCCACCCATGAACTGAAGCTGGTCGACGGCCGCTTGCGCATCGCCAACAAACGGGTCGACCTGCTGAATTGCGATGCCGCGTTCGGCAATATCCAGCTGCTGCCATGATCGCCGCGGATTGCCCCTCCGTTTACGCCGCCTTCGCAAGCAGCGCAGCCCGTTGGCCGGATCGTGACCTGTTGAACGTGCTGCCGGAAACGGCGCAGGTTTATGGCATAGAGCCGGAAAGCATACCTTATCGTATGTTTTCTGAGCGCGTTGGCGCAATTGCCAGCCGGCTAAGCGATGCCGGGTATGGCGCCGGTCATCGCGTGATGGTTTTGCTGGAAAACCGCCCCGCGTTCTTCATCTGGTTTCTGGCGCTGAACAAGATCGGCGCTTCGATCGTGCCGGTGAATCCCGACCTGCGCGCGGCCGAGTTGAAATACATGATCGGCCATGCTGAACCGGCCCTTGCCGTCGCAATCCCCTCTCGTCTGGGTGACCTCGCGCAAGCGGCTAGGGCGGCGGGCCTGGATGTGGCCGTGATCCCGCCTGACGCCGAGCTCCCGTCGCCAAGACAAGGCGCGAGACTGGCGAAAGGTAAGGGGATCAAGGCCGAAGCTGCGATGCTCTATACCAGTGGCACCACGGGCCAGCCCAAGGGATGCGTTCTGCCGAACGAGTATTTCCTTATGGCGGGTCGCTGGTATGCCAATGCCGGGGGCCTTTGCGCGCTGTCGACTTATGGCGAGCGGATGATAACGCCGCTGCCCATTTTCCACATGAACGCGATGGCCTATTCCCTGATGGCCATGATCGCCGTGGGCGGGTGCCTGACGGTGCTGGACAGGTTTCATCCCAGCACCTGGTGGCATTCGGTGCGCGCCAGCGGCGCGACGTGCCTGCACTATCTTGGCGTCATGCCGTCTATGTTGATGGGGCTGCCGGACAGCGATCAGGATAAAAAGCATACGGTAAGGTTTGGTTTCGGCGCCGGTGTCGACCCGAAACTGCACAAGGCGTTTGAGCGGCGCTTTGGCTTCCCATTGGTCGAGGCCTGGGCGATGACCGAAACCGGCGCAGGCGCGGTGATCTGCGCCAATGATCTGCCGCGCCGCGTCGGTGAAAGTTGTCTGGGAAAGCCCGGGCCGGAGTTGGACATGCGGATCATTGACGACGCAGGGCACGACACAGCTGGCGCGCCGGGCGAATTGCTGGTGCGGCACGCGGGCGACGATCCGAAGCGCGGGTTCTTTGCCGAATACTACAAGAACCCGCAGGCCACCGCCGAGGCGTGGCAGGGTGGTTGGTTCCACACCGGCGACATCGTGCGGCAAGACCCAGATGGATCCGTGTTTTTCGTGGATCGCAAGAAAAACGTGATCCGGCGGTCGGGCGAAAACATCGCCGCGGTCGAGGTGGAATCGGTGCTGATGCGCCACCCCGCCATTCGACAGGCCGCCGTGGCCGCTGTGCCCGACCCCGTGCGCGGCGACGAGGTGTTTGCCTGCATCGTCGCCGATGCACCATCGCCCGAACTGGCGGATGAAATCACCCGCTGGTGTCTGACGCAGCTCGCCTATTACAAGGCGCCCGGATATATCGCCTTTGTCGGTGAATTGCCGCTGACCGCGACGCAGAAAATTCAACGCGGACGGCTGAAAGCCCTTGCTTCTGAACGGCTTGGCGCACCGGATACGCATGACTTGCGCCACCTAAAGAAACGGACAGCGGCATGAGCGCGCCCTATGATGGCGTCGTCTTGACCTGCCCGGTGACGGTGCCTTACGTGCGCTTTTCCAATGAAACCGCGCATTGGTGGGTCGCCCGGGCGCTGCGCGGCACGCTGGATGCCGCGGGCCTGACACCGCGCCAGATCGACGGTCTGTCGGTCAGCTCGTTCACCTTGTTTCCTGACACGCCGGTGGGGCTGACCCAGCATCTGGGGCTGACGCTGCGCTATCTTGACTCGATCCCGATGGGGGGCGCCAGTGGCGTGGTTGCGGCGCGGCGCGCGGCGCGTGCGGTGCAGGCAGGCGATGCCGAAATCGTTGCCTGCGTGGCCGGTGATGCCAACCGGATCGACAGTTTCCGCAACCTTCTGAACGCGTTTTCGCGGTTCTCTCTGGATGCTTCGTACCCTTATGGGTTCGGCGGACCGAACGCCACATTTGCCCTGATCATGGATGCCTACATGGCCGAATATGGCGCCACACGCGAAGATTTCGGCCGCATCGCCGTGGCGCAGCGCGCGAATGCCCTGCGCAATCCGCATGCGATGATGAAAAAACCGCTGAGCCTGGATGATTACCTGAACGCCCGCCCGATTTCCGAGCCCGTGTCGCTGTTCGATTGCGTGATGCCCTGCGCCGGGTCCGAGGCGTTTCTGGTCATGTCCGAGGATCGCGCACGGCAGTTGGGCCTGCCATTCGCACGTCTGACGGGAAGCATCGAGGCGCATAACGCCTTTCCAGACGATCCCGTACAGTTGCGCGGCGGTTGGGCTGCCGAGATCGACAAGCTTTATGCCCAAGCCGGCTGCGCGCCGCAGGATATCGACCTTTTGCAAACCTATGACGATTACCCCGTGATCTCGATGATGCAGATCGAGGATCTGGGATTTTGCGCAAAGGGCGGGGCGGCCGAATTTGTGCGCAGCCACGACCTGACCATCGACGGGGATTTCCCGCATAATACCAGCGGCGGCCAGCTGTCTGTCGGTCAGGCTGGCGCGGCCGGCGGCTACCTGGGAATTGTCGAGGCGCTGCGCCAGGTTACTGGCCAGGCTGGCCCGACGCAGGTGCCCGATGCCCGGCTGGCGATGGTTTCTGGCTTTGGCATGGTAAATTACGATCGCGGCGTCTGTTCCGCCGTTGGAATTTTGGAGGGTGCTTCATGACCCTGCCCTATCCCAAGAAGAAAGACCCGCAAAAGCGCACAAAGGTGCCCACTTTGCCACCCGGTGAACGGTCACGCGCGGCGTTGGGTCTGGCCATTGCGGCGGCGCGCGGGCGCTTTGCCTTGCAAAGCTGCGCGGCCTGCGGTGCGGTGCAATACCCCCCGCGTGATGCGTGTCGGTCCTGCCTTTCGGTCGAGATGTCTTGGCACGATACGCCGGCGTATGGAAAGTTGCTGGCCGAAACGCGCATCCATGCCTCGCCCGACCCATATTTCCGCGAGCGTCTGCCCTGGCGCATGGGCAGCGTGCAGCTGGAGGCCGGGCCGGTCATCATGGCGCATCTGGTGGGCGTTTCGCGGGGTGACCGGGTGACGGTCGAATTGCGGCTGGATCGTGCCGGGCAGGGCGTGATGATCGCGCGACCCATGAAAAGGACCGAGGATATGGAAGACGACCCCGTTCTGCGCGCCATCGGCACGCATCCGAAACATCGGCGCATCCTGATTTCGGACGCGACGCAGCCCGTGGCGCGGCCCTTGATCGACGCGCTGTTTGCGGCAGGGGCCGCGCATGTCTTTGCCGGTGTGCCCGAGCTATGGCGCCGTCCGCATGGGCTGAGCGCCATCGAAGGGCTGGAAAATGTCAGCGTCATGCCGCTGGACGTGACCGACACTCAAAGCCTGAAAGAGGCGGCAAGCGAGATCGGCGGCAAGGTCGATATCCTGATCAACACCGCGCGGCACATTCGGCCCGGGGGCGTTCTGGGCCAAGACACCACCGCCGCCCGCGACGAGATGGAGGTGAACGCGCTGGGCCTGATGCGTCTGGCGCAAGCCTTTGGGCCGGGCATGGCGGGGCGCACGGCGGATGGGGTCAATTCCTCGGCCGCGCTGGTCACGATCCTGTCGGCCCATGCGTTGTCGCCCGACCCTGGTTATGGTGCGTTCAACGCCAGCCAGGCGGCAGCACGGTCCATCGTGCAGACCTTGCGCGCCGAATTCGCGCCCTCGGGCCTGCGGGTGGCGGCGGTTTACACCGGCCCGACCGAGGATGAGTGGCACCAGCCGCTGCCGCCGCCCAAGGTCGCGCCAAAAGCCTTGGCGCGCGCCATCGTCGATGGGTTGGACCGTGGTTTGGAAGAGGTTTATTGCGGTGACGTGGCGCGCGATCTGGCGGAACGCTGGGCCGCCGACCCCGCGCTTTTGGACCGCGAGATGATGGGGGGCGGCGCATGAGCATCCTTGCTGATTTGACCGGCGCGCTGGTGGGGGGCGATTTGCGCGTGGTCGATCTGACCCACGCGCTGGATCCCGATTTCCCGGTGATCGTTCTGCCGCCCGAATTCGGCCAATGCGCCCGGTTTCGGATGGAAGAGGTCAGCGCCTATGACCATCGCGGCCCGGCCTGGAAATGGCATAACCTTACGCTGAACGAACATACTGGCACCCATTTCGATGCGCCGATTCACTGGGTGTCGGGGCGGGATTGGCCCAACGGCGCGGTAGATGAAATCCCGGCCGAGCATCTGATCGGCCCGGTTTGCGTGATCGACTGTTCCGAAGGTGCCGCGCAGGACGATGATTTCGAGCTGACGCCCGAGATCATCGCCGCGTGGGAAGCCGCGCATGGCCCGATCCCCGCCGGCTCTTGGGTGCTGATGCGCACCGATTGGTCGCGGCGGCGCGGGGCCGATTACCTGAACATGGCCGAGGATGGCCCGCACAGCCCCGGCCCGACGCCCGACGCGATCCGCCTGCTGTTGGAACGCGACATTCGCGGTTTTGGTACCGAATGCGTGGGCACCGACGCCGGCCAGGGCGCGCATTACGACCCGCCCTATCCGGCGCATTTCCTGCTGCACGGGGCGGGGAAATACGGTCTGCAATGTCTGTGCAACCTGGACCTGCTGCCGCCCACCGGCGCGGTGCTGATCGCCCCGCCGCTGAAGATCAAGGGCGGCACCGGCAGCCCGCTGCGCGTTCTGGCGCTTGTTCCCGGAGATGCGAAATGACCGATTACACCGCCGTCATCACGGGTGCGTCCAAGGGCATCGGGCTGGACCTGGCGCAGCGGCTGCTGGCGCAGGGCTATCGCGTGATCAACCTGTCCCGCAGCGCGCCCGAGTTCACTCATGAGCGGTTCGAAACCCTGCCTGTCGACCTTTTGGATGCGCAGGCCACGGCCCAAGTGGCCGCGCAACTGGCCGACAGGGGCGTGACCCACCTGGTGCATAATGCCGGGCTGATTTTTCCCAACCTGGTCGAGGATGCCACCCCCGCCGATATCGCCGCGCTGGCGCAGCTGCATCTGGGCGCGGCGCTGACGCTGTTGCAGGCGGTTCTGCCGGGTATGAAACAGCGCGGGTTTGGCCGCGTGATGTTCAACGGCTCGCGCGCGGCGCTGGGTGTGCCGACGCGCACCGCCTATTCCGCGACCAAGGCGGGGATCATCGGCATGGCGCGCACTTGGGCGTTGGAGCTGGCACCGCATGGCATCACCGTCAACGTGGTGGCGCCGGGGCCGATCCAGACCGACAATTTCTGGGGCATCATTCCCAAGGGATCGGACCGCGAAGCCGAGCTGGCCAGGCGCATCCCAGTGGGCCGTTTGGGCCGGGCGCAGGATGTGTCGAATGCGTTTCTGTTCTTTTGCGCGCCCGAAAACAGCTTTGTCACGGGTCAGGTCTTGTATGTCTGCGGCGGGGCCAGCGTGGGCACGATCAGCCTTTAGCCGATAATCCGCGCCAGCGCCTGACGGATCGCCCCACGCACCGCCAGCGTCGCGGGCGAGGCCGCGCGATCGCGCAGGGTAATCAGCGCGATGTCGCGCGCGATTACTGGCTGGGTCAGCGGCAGGGCGCGGATGGGGCGATTGCCAACCGCCGCGCGGGCATAGGCGGGCAAAACGGCCTGGCCCATCCCCGCCGCCACCAGCGCCAGCGCGGTGCCGATCTGGTGCACCTCGTACGCGGGGCGCAAGGGGGTTTGTGCGGCCTCGAACCCCACCTCGGTCAGCAGGCGGATGCCGCTTTCGCGCGTCAGGGTTATCAGGGGGGAGTCGGCCAGTTGCGCCCAGGTGATGGCCTGTTCCGGCTGGTCGTCGGGCACGAACAGCATCAGCTTGTCCTGCGCGACGGTCAGGCGATCCAGCCCATCCTCGCCCGGTGGAAAGGTGCCCAGGCCCAGATCGGCCTGGCCCGCGCGGATCTGCGCCAGGATCGCATCAGTGCCCAGGTCGGTGATTTGAACCGACAGGCCCGGGTGGCTGTCGCGCAGATCGGCCAGCACCTGTGGCAAGGCGGTGGCGGCTAGAAGCGGCGGCGCGGCGATCCGCACCCGGCCCGTGCGCAGCGTGCCCAAATCCTGGACCTGCGCCACGCCTTGGGCGATCTGTTCCAACCCCGGCAGGGCCTGCGCGGCAAAGGCGCGCCCGGCCTCGGTCAGTTCGACGCGGCGGGTGGTGCGGTCGAACAGCCGCACGTCCAGCGCGCTTTCCAGGTCGCGGATCACTTGCGACAGGGTGGGCTGCGCCACGCCCAGACGTTCGGCCGCGCGCGAAAAGCTGCCCAGCTCGGACGCGGCGGCAAAGGCTTCGATCTGGCGGAGGGTGATTTTCATCGGCAGACCATAGTATTGACCTATGAATATATAGAAATCTAGCCAATTGCCCTATGAAAAAATACGGGGCCTAATCCGGGCATGGATGGCAGCCCCGACACAGCGCGTAAGAAATGGATGGACCGCGCGATGCCCCGGCGCGAAGACCCGGTCTTGTTGCGCGGGCAGGGGCGTTTCGTGGCCGACCTTTTGCCGCCGGGCTGTGTGCACCTCGCGTTTCTGCGCAGCGCTGTCGCCGGGGTTAAGATCACCGAACTCGACACCTCGGACGCACGCGCCATGCCCGGAGTGCTGGCGGTTTACACCGCCCACGACCTGGCGCTGCATGGGGCGCAGGCGGTGAACATGCTGATCCCCGATGCCTTTACGCGGCCCTTCGATGCGCTGGCCACGGGCCGTGTCGATGCCGTGGGGCAGGCCGTTGCCGCAATCATCGCCGAAAGCCCCGAGGCCGCGCAGGACGCGGTCGAGGCGATCGTGCTGGAAATCGACGATGCCCCGGCTGGTGCCGCACCGATCCCCACCGCGCGTTGGGCGGGTGGTACGCCCGCGCCTGCCGCGCTAACCGTTGAAACCGTGCAGGACCATGCGTTGGTCGCGCCCATGCCGCTGGAGCCGCGCGCCTGCCTGGCCGAGCCTTTGGGCGAGGGACTGCGCGTCTGGATGTCGACGCAAACCCCCTTTCGCGGGCGGGATGACCTGTCGCGCATGCTGGGCCTGCCCGACAGCGCGGTGCAGGTGATCGCGCCAGATGTGGGCGGTGCCTTTGGCGGCAAGGCGTCGATCTATCCCGAGGATGTGATGGTGGCCTATGCCGCGCGCGATCTGGGCCGCCCGGTCAAATGGGTGGCCAGCCGGTCGGACGAGTTTGCCGCTGCCACGCAGGGGCGCGGCGCACGGGTGTCGGGCAGCCTGTCGGTGGATGCCGATGGCGGGCTTGCCGCGTTGACGGTGCAGCTGGACTGGCGGCTGGGCCATTGGACGCCCTATTCTGCCTATGCCGCGCCGCGCAATGCCGGGCGCATCCTGCCCGGGCCGTACCGCGTGGGGGCCGTGCGGGCCGATCTGTCGGTGCAGCCCACCCCCGGCGCGGCGGTCAATATCTACCGCGGTGCCGGTCGGCCCGAGGCGGCGATGCTTATGGAACGGCTGGTCGACAAGGCGGCGCATAAGCTGGGCCTCGACCCGCTGGAGATTCGGCGCCGGAACGTGGTGTCACCTGCCGATCTGCCGGGCCACTCGATCACGGGCGAGTGGCGCGATGCAGGCGATTACCCCGCGCTGCTGGACCGTCTGGCGCAGGTCACGGGCTATGACGACCTGCGCGCGGATCAGGCCGCACGGCGCAAGGCGGGCGAGGTGCTGGGCCTCGGCCTGTCGCTTTATATCGAACCCTGCGGGCAGGGCTGGGAAACCGCGCAGATCACGCTGACCGACGCGGGCCGGTTCCTGGCTCATACCGGCAGTTCGGCGCAGGGGCAGGGGCGGCTAACCGCTTGGGCACAAATCGTGGCGGATGCGCTGGATGTGTCGCCCGACTTGATCGACGTGGCCGAGGGCGACACCGACGATCTGCCGGGCGGGATCGGGGCGCTGGCCAGCCGCTCGACCGCGATTGGCGGCAGCGCGATGCGACTGGCGGCGGAAAAACTGCGGGACCAGCTTTCCGGTGCCTTGGATCAGACCAGCGAGCCGGATTGGCCCGCCGACGCCAGGCATCTGCCCAAATCGGCGCGCACGGCCAGCGCAACCTTCACCGCTCCGCACGAGGCATGGGCCAGCGGTGCCGCGCTGGCGCAGGTCGCCATCGACCGCGATACTGGCAAGGTGACGGTCGAACAGATCGCCTGGGTCGACGATGCGGGCCATGTGGTGAACCCGATGCTGGTCCAGGGGCAGTTGTGGGGTGGCCTTGCGCAAGGGCTGGGCTGTGTCCTGTCCGAGCGGATCGTTTATGACGGCGACGGCCAGCTGCTGACCGGCAGCCTGATGGATTACGCCGTGCCCCGCGCCACCGATATGCCCCGCGCCGTGGCGTTGCACAAATTGCCTACACCCAGCGCGGCCAACCCGCTGGGCGCCAAGGGCGTGGGCGAGGCGGGATGCATCGCCATCCCGCCCGCCGTTCTGAACGCGCTGCAAGATGCCGTACTGCCCTTCACTGATGCCGATCTGCCGATACCGGCCACGCCCGAGGCGCTGTGGCGCGCGATCAATTTTCCCAAGGAGACGCCATGAAATACTCCCGCAAGGATGCCAAATCCCATTCCCGCGCCACGATGCGCGGTATCTGGGCCGCCGCGCTGATGCCGTTCCGTGCCGACGGCGCGATGGACGAAGACGGGTTTCGCGCCAACATGGCCCATTGGATCGACGATCTGGGCATTGACGGGTTTTTCATCGCCGGCAAACAGGGTGAGTTTTTCTCGATGTCGGTGGACGAGCGGAAGCGCTGTTTCGATCTGGCGGTGGAATGCGCCGGCGACCGCGCGCAAACGATCATGTCATGTTCGGATCAGAACATGGACGTGGTGATCGACCTGGCCCGCCACGCGCAAGATTGCGGCGCCGACTACATCGTGGTGCATGCGCCTGTCCTGCATTTCCTGAAAGCGCAGGATGAAACGCTGATCCGCTATTACGAAACCATCGCGGAAAAGGTGGATATCGGCATTGCGCTTTGGTCGCATCCCGACAGCGGGTATCTGATGTCGCCCGAGCTGTGCTCGCGGCTGGCCGAGATCGAAACCGTGGTGGCGATCAAATATTCCGTGCCGCGTGAGATGTATACGCGGCTGACCCAGCTGGCGGGCGACAAGATTCTTGTGTCGACCGCCAGCGAGGAGGAGTGGCTGGACAATATCATCGACCTGGATTGGCAGCTTTATCTGTGCTCTTCGCCGCCCTACCTGATCCAGACTGCCGCCGACCGTCGGATGAAGGACTACACCGACCTGGCGCTGTCCGGTCAGGTTGACGAGGCGCGCAAGATATCGGCCAGCTTGCAGCCGGTGCGCGACGCGCTGAAATCGACCCGGCCCGCTGAAAAGCCGCATGCGCATCAGAAATACTGGCAAGACCTGCTGGGCCAGACCGGCGGCCATGTTCGCGCGCCCATGCTGGAGCTGACCGAGGACGAAAAAGCCGCGACACGTGCCGCGTTCCAGGCCTGTGGCCTGAAGATGTGACAGCCGCGAAAGACTGTGAAAGACTGACCTTAACCGATGGGGAGATACCAGGATGAGCCGTTTGGCCGCGTTCAATTTCAAAAGCTGGATCGAGGATCACCAGCACCTTCTGAAACCGCCCGTGGGCAACAAGATGGTGTTCGAGGACAGCGATCTAATGGTCACGGTCGTTGGTGGCCCTAACAAGCGCACCGATTACCATGACGACCCGGTGGAAGAGTTCTTTTACCAGCTTAAGGGCGACATGCTGCTGAAGATCCACGATACCGAAACCGGCGATTTCTACGACGTGCCTATCCGCGAGGGCGACGTGTTCCTGCTGCCCGCGCATATGCGCCACAGCCCGCAACGCCCGCAGGAAGGCTCGGTCGGCTTGGTGATTGAACCCAAGCGCCCCGAGGGCGCGCTGGATGCGATCGAATGGTATTGCTTCGATTGCCAGGCGCTTGTGCATCGGGCCGAGGTTGACCTGGTGTCGATCGTCGATGATCTGCCGCCGATCTACCAGGCGTTTTATGCCGACGAACAGGCGCGCACCTGCCCGAATTGCGGCACCGTGCATCCCGGCAAAGAGCCGCCCGAGGGGTGGGTCAAGCTGGATTGAAATACTTTAGGCTTGAAGTTTAAGGGTGATACTTTAGGCTTGAAATAAATAAGGGGATTCGACCCCGCCAAAAATCCGGGCCAGATTGGCATGGATAAAAACAGGGAGACTGCAATGAAACTGACATCCGTCCTCAAGGCGTCTGTTCTGGCGGCTTTCGCCAGCGCTGCGCCGGTATTGGCTGAAGACGCGGTCAAGATCGGGGTGATTACCACGCTATCCGGGCCCGCCGGCTATTTGGGCCAGGACGTGCGCGACGGCCTGCAACTGGCCATCGACATGGAAGGCGGCACGCTGGGCGGCGTGCCGGTGGAATTGGTCGTCGAAGATGACGGGCGCAAGCCCGGCAATGGCCGCCAGATTGCCGAGAAATACATGGGCGATGAAGGCATCAAGCTGCTGACCGGCATCATCTTCTCCAATGTGGCGGGCGCGACGGTGCCCGATATCGTCGATAACGGTGCGATTTACATCAGCCCCAATGCCGGTCCCTCGACCCTGGCGGGCAAGGGCTGTCACGAAAACTATTTCGTCGTCAGCTGGCAGAACGACGCCCTGCACGAGGCCGCTGGCGCGGCGGCGAAAAAGCTGGGCTATACCAACGCCTTTGCGCTGGCGCCCAACTATCAGGCGGGTAAGGACGCGATTGAAGGATTCAAACGCACCTTCCAGGGCGAAATCGTGGGCGAGGTCTACACCCAGCTGGGGCAAACCGATTACTCGGCCGAAATGGCGCAGATCCGCGCCGCCGACCCGCAGGTGGTGTTCCAGTTCCACCCGGGCGGCATGGGCATCGCGTTCCTGCGGCAGTACCAGCAGGCGGGTCTGTTGGGGAACATTCCGATGGTCCTGTCCGAACCGTCGACTGACGCCGTGGTGCTGAACGCGGTGGGCGAGGCCGCCGTGGGCATCGTGGCCACCGCGCACTGGAACCGCGACTTCGACAACGAGTCGAACAAGGCTTTCGTCGCCGCCTGGGACGAAAAATATGACCGCCCTATCACTTATTACGGCAGTCAGGGCTATGACACCGGGCTGCTGATCGCCTCGGCCCTGCGCCAGACGGGTGGCGTTGACGACATCGACGCCCTGCGTGAGGCCATCCGCAAAGCCGATTTCGACTCGGTCCGCGGTGACTTTGCCTTCGGCCAGAACCAGCACCCGGTGCACAACTGGTATCAGCTGGATATCGTCGCGGGTGACGACGGCAAGCCGGTGGCGGTGACCAAGGAGCTTCTGCTGGAAAACTACGGCGACGCCTACGCCGACCAGTGCGAGATGTAAGTGCATCGCCCTGGCCCGTTCGCGGGCCGGGGCACATCGCCCTTACCCGGAAATCCCACGCAGGAGGCAGGTATGATCCTGTTCCTTGAGCAGCTTTTGAACGGGCTGCAATACGGCGTCATGCTGTTTCTGCTGGCCGCCGGCCTGACCCTGATCTTCGGGATCATGGGGGTGATCAACCTGGCGCATGGTTCGCTTTACATGATCGGGGCGTTTGCGGGCACATGGATCGCCACGCAAACCGGCAGTTTCTGGCTGGGCATTCCGGCGGGCCTGTTGGCGGCGGCGCTGATCGGTTTCGTGATCGAGGCCACGGTGATCCGAAAACTGTACGCGCGCGACCATCTGGATCAGGTTCTGGCGACCTTTGCGCTGATCCTGATCTTCAACCAGGCCATTGTTCTGATCTTTGGCCGACAACCGATTTTTACTCCGCTGCCCGAGGCGCTTTATGGCTCGGTCGAGATCATTCCGGGCCTGTTCTATCCGCCCTATCGTCTGATGATTATCGCCGTCGGGCTGTTGGTGGCGCTTGGCTTGTATTTCCTGATCAACCGCACGCGGATCGGGATGCTGGTGCGCGCGGGATCCACCAATCGTGACATGGTGCGCGCGCTGGGCGTGGATGTGCGGCTGCTTTACACGGTGGTCTTTGGCCTTGGCGCGCTGCTGGCCGGGCTGGCGGGGTATATGACGGGGCCCATCCTGGCGGTTCAGGTCGGCATGGGCGAGGAAATCCTGCTGGCCACCTTTGTCGTTGTGGTGATCGGCGGTGTCGGATCGATAAAGGGCGCCTTCGTCGCCGGGATCGGGCTGGGCGTGGTCGACACGATGCTGCGCGCGTTTCTGCCCACGATCCTGCGCGGTTTCATGCAGCCGTCGGACGCGGATGCCATCGGCGCCTCGATCTCGTCGATGGGGATTTTCCTGCTTATGGCGATTGTCCTGCTGATCCGGCCCAAGGGCCTGTTCGCGGTTGGGGGCTAAGAGATGCGGAAACTGATCCTGCCCCTGATCCTGCTGGTGATTTTCGCGCTGATGCCGCTGATTGCCGATCTTGTTGGCAAGAACGCGCTGCAAACCCTTTCGGCGCGCATCCTGATCTATGCAATGGCAGCGGCCAGCTTGAACCTGATCCTGGGCTATGGCGGCATGGTGTCGTTCGGGCACGCGGCCTATTTCGGGGTGGGCGCCTATGTGGTGGGCATCCTGTATAGCCACTGGATGTCCGAGCTGCCGATTTTCGGCCTGATCCCCGGCACCAACCAGTTGCTGATCACGTTGCCGGTGGCGATGGTGGTGTCGGGCCTTGCCGCGCTGGTCATCGGCGCGCTGAGCCTGCGCACGGGCGGGGTGCAGTTCATCATGATCACGCTGGCCTTTGCGCAGATGATCTTTTTCCTGTTCGTGTCGCTGACCGCCTATGGCGGCGAAGATGGCATAATCATCCGTCGTGCCAACGAGGTGCCTGGCCTGAACATGCGCGACAAGACCACCGTGTATTACGTGATCCTTGTCGTGGTGGTGCTGTATTTCGCCTGGCTGTGGCGGGTGGTGAATTCTTCCTTCGGGCAGGTTTTGAAAGGCATCCGCCAGAACGAACGCCGGATGGAGGCGATGGGCATCGCCACCTTCCGTTACAAGCTCTATGCCTTTGTGCTGGCGGGCATGGGCGCCGGGCTGGCCGGGGCCTTGATGGCGAATTTCCTGCGCTTTACCAGCCCCGACATGATGCATTGGACCAAGTCGGGCGAGCTGATCATCATGGTGATCCTCGGCGGGCTTGGCACCTTTTTCGGCCCGATCCTGGGGGCGGCGGCCTTTCTGATCCTGGAATTCTACCTGGCCGACTGGACCGAGCATTGGCAGCTGGGCCTGGGCATCATCCTGTTGCTGGTCGTATTGTTCACCAAGGGCGGGATCCTTGGCGCGTTCGATCGCCTGAAAGGGGGCCGCCAATGACCGAGATTCTGCGGATCGAAGGGCTGCAAAAGCGCTTTGGCGGGCTCGTGGCCACGGACAACGTGACGCTGGATGTGCACACGGGCGAAATCCACGCGCTGATTGGGCCCAACGGAGCAGGCAAATCGACGCTGATCAACCAGCTGTGCGGTGAACTGCGCCAGGACGCGGGCGTGATCCACTTGGCAGGCCGCGACATCAGCCACATGCCCGCGCATGACCGTGTCGACCTTGGACTGGGGCGCACCTTTCAGGT
>JAASTF010000101.1 GCA_021767525.1 Paracoccaceae bacterium | reverse complement strand
TCCGTGATCGACATGCCGGCGATGATCACGTCATAGTTGCCCGACACGAGGTTGGGGATGATCGAATCCCACTCGTTCGTGACCCATTCACAGGTCAGCTCGGCGCGCGCGCACAGCTCGTCGCCCAGCTCGCGCTCGAACCCGTCGACCTCGCCGTTGTCATTGATGAAGTTCCACGGGGGGTAGGCGCCTTCGGTGCCCAGGCGGGTCACGGAATGGCTGCCCGCGGCGGCCATGCTGGCGAAAAGCGCCAGCGAGGCGGTGGTCAGGATCAGTTTTTTCATTGGGATCTCCCTTGGTTGGTTTGGTTGGCCGGTCACTCGTTCAGAGTGGCCGACAAAAAGCCCTTGAGCCGCTCGGTCTGCGGCGCCCCGAAAATTGAATCGGGGGGGCCTTGTTCTTCGATCTTGCCCTGGTGCAGGAACACGACCTGGTCGGAAATATCGGCGGCCATGCGCATGTCGTGGGTGACCACCAGCATGGTGCGCCCTTCCTCGGCCAGCGATTTGATGACCTTTACCACCTCTTGCTCCAGCTCGGGGTCAAGCGCGCTGGTGGGTTCGTCGAACAGCAGCGCCTCGGGCTCCATCGCCAGGGCGCGTGCGATGGCGGCGCGCTGCTGTTGGCCGCCCGACAGCTGCGCGGGATAGGCATCGGCCTTGTCGGCGATGCCCACCTTTTCCAGATAGGCGCGCGCCGCCTCTTCGACCTTGGCCCGGGGCCGGCCCAGCACCGTGACCGGCGCCTCCATCACGTTTTGCAGGATGGTCATGTGGGCCCACAGGTTGAACTGCTGGAACACCATCGACAGGTTGGTGCGGATGCGGAGCACCTGCGCCGGGTCGGCCGGATGGCGGCCATGGCCGCTGCCGCGCCATTTTACCGGCTCGCCCTTGAACAGGATGTCGCCCTGCTGGCTGTCTTCCAGCAGGTTCGCGCAGCGCAGGATGGTGGATTTGCCCGACCCGGACGATCCGATCAAAGACACGACATCGCCGCGCCGCGCGGTGATGTCCACGCCCTTGATCACCTCAAGCGCGCCATAGGCCTTGTGCAGGTTCTGAATGTCGATGACAGGCGCGGTTTCCGCCACGTATCCCCCCGTGGGTTGATTCAACGAGACAATAGGGCCGAAATTCCGCGCCATTGCAACGATCAAAGCGCGCAAATTGCACAAGGTTTGGGCGATTTGACCCTTGGTCACCCGTCAAATCGGCGGCTGTGCCCGTTCCTTGGGCGCAGGCGGCAGCGGCAGCGCGGTATAGGCCGAGGGCGGCAGCACGACCACGCCATGCAGGCACAGCGCGGCCCGGTCGGCTGGCGACAATGCGGCGATACCCGCGGCCAGTGCTGTGGCGATGGGGGCCGGGTCGCGCGTTCGTGCGGTGATAAAGGGCAGGGCGGGCGTCGGCGCGGTCTGCGCAAAGGCGTCCAGCCGCGCCATCGCGGCAGGGTGGTGCGCGGCGAACAAGTGCAAGGTTACCGCATCGATGGCCGCGAAATCGGCGCGACCCTCCAGAATCGCCGCGACCGAGGCCAAATGCGCCCCGGTGCAGATCGTGCGGGCAGGCGGCGCAAGGCCCAGCGCCGCAAGCCGGGCCACCGGGGCGGCCCACCCGGATTGCGACAACGGATCGTTGAAGGCCATGACGCCTTGCGCCAGTTCAGGCAGATCGCGCGTGTCGCCCGCGCGGCGTATCAGGGTGCTGCGGTAATACCCGGGCGGGCAGCCCGGCAGTCGGTGGTCGGGGCTGGCCACCAGCTGCACCTTTCCGTGCAGATGCGCGCGGTAGGGCAGGCCGCAGGTCTGCGCCAGCAGCAGGTCGGGGGCCTGCCAGATTTCCCAAGGATCGCGGCTGCGGTTCAGGCTGTCGGGGGCCTCTGGCAACTGCGCGTGCACGGCCTGCCATAAACGATCCGTCTCGCCCCGCAGCCAGGGCATATCGTACATCGGAAGGGCGGCAATCACCCGCCGGCCTGGGCCCGTTGACGGGCGCGGGCGCTGTCCTGATCCGAGATCCCCAACAACGAGGTAACCATGCGCAGCAGCGCGTCTTCCTCGGCCTCGCGGACACCATCGGCCAGAACCACCTCCCACAGGGCGACGACGACGCCCAAACGCTCGTCATAGGGCACGGCATCCTTGATCGCGCGGGTAAAGCGCACGGTGTCGGGGGCCTCGGCCTCGATCGCTTCGGCCTCGGCGCGCAGGTCTTGGGCCGCGTGCTCGGTCAGGCCATAGCGCGCTTGCGCGATCCGGTCGATCCGGGCCTTTTCTTCGGGGGCGTAATCGCCATCGGTGCGTGCGATGCGCACCAGCAGCGCGGTCAGGGCCAGCCGCGCGTCTTCGTCGGGCAGCGTTTCGGGTTCGGGGGCCAGCAGGCTATTGAGAAGTCGGGACAGCATGGGCCAAGACATAAGCCGCGCCGCCCGCGCCGCCAAGCCCAATCGCACCCAGCTGGGTCACAAGCCCGTAACGCAGGTTGTCGATGGCGATGCCCTCGGGATCGTCATTCGTCAGCACCAGAGCGGCGATCAGGGGCACCATGCCCGCGGTGTGAAAGGCGCGGGTTTCCTCGCGCAGGTCGGTCAATTCGTGACGGTCCAGCACCGCGCCGTCGCGCGACAGGAACAACAGCCAGCCGGTGCCGCCCTCGCCGCCGACGATATCCAGCGACAGCGCCGCCTGATCGTCGACGAACAGCACCGCGATCGCGCCTTCGCCCTCGGCCTCGCGCTTGGGAAAGCCGGCGGGGCCCTGGCCGTTCAGCACCCGGCTTTGATCGATGCGCGTGACGCTCAGCAGCTCGCCCTTGGGCACGGGGGCCAGGCGCAGCGGCGCGGTTGCCGCACCGCCTATCCTGTCATAGGCCCCGCCGGCGCCGCGTGTCTGGCCCGCGAAATGCTCGCCAAAGGACACGTCGCCGGCCTCGATCACGCGACGGTAAAGACGCCCCGGCCCATAGCCACCGGCCAACTTTTCGAAATCCTGCACCTGCGCCAGCGACAATTCGTCGGGGGACACCGCGCAGACCGGGCGCAGGCAAGCCTGCGCCGCGGCGGGAAGGATCAAAAGGAAACACACCAGCCAGAACCGCATGTCGCAAAGACTAGCACGGTTTGCGCGCAAAACCGCGCGGTTTTCACACCGGGTGCGCTGGCGGCAGATCGCGGCCTTCTTCGGCGCGGGTGCGGGCCGTTGTCTCGTCCTCGTCGCTTAGGCCAAGGGCCGAGGTCAGCGCGTGGATCAGACTGATTTCCTCTTCGGCGCGGCGCCCGTCGGCCAGCATCACCTCGTGCAGGGCCTGAAGCGCGTCCAGCCGGTGCGCCCGATCGACATTGTCGCGGATCAGCGCCGCGAAACTTCCGGTGCCGGGGGCTTGTTTTTCAAGCTTTTCACAGGTGGCGCGCATCTTGGCGGCCTCGACCGGGTTCAGCCGGAATAGCCGCGCCAGCAAACGGTCGATGCGCTGGATCTCTTCGACGCGGTACTTGTGATCGGATTGCGCGACCCGCACCAGCAATGCCCCCAGCGCCAGGTCGGCGTCGGGCTGCGGCAGGGGTGTGGGTTCACCGGCGCGAAAGCGCGACAGCAGCTTTTCCAACATCAGCCGTCATATCCTTTGACAATCACCATATCGGCCGAGGAAACCGGATCGCGGATGTCCTTGGCCGCCTGGTAGGCCGGAGATTCGAAGCAGGCCACCGCCGCTTCGTAGCTGGGAAATTCGATCACGACGGTTCGGGCACGCACGCGGCCTTCGCGCACCTCTTGCTCGCCGCCGCGCACGATGAAGCGCGCGCCGTATTCGGCAAAGGGGGCCGCATTGGCCTGGCGGTATTTCTCATAGACTTCGGGGTCGTCCACATCGACATGCGCCACCCAATAGGCTTTGGTCATCTTGTCCTCATCCCTCGTTTCGCGGCCATCCTGCGCGTGGTGCCGGGGGCGGTCAAGGGCCGTCCCATCAGTGCTGCGCGCGCGTAAAGGATGTCGTCGATGGCGATCCCGCCCGGGTCGGTGTTCAACACGACGAGACCGGCGATATCGGCGCGGCCGGCGGCCCGCTCCAACCCCAGCTCGGTGATGCCCGTGACCAGCCCGGCGGCGTGGCGCCCGATCACCCGCCCGTCGCGCGCCAGTGCGATCACAGTGACGCCCCCGCGCGCCGCATCGCGCATGCCCAGCGGATCGGGATAGTCGGAATGAATGCGCAGCCCCACCACCGCCTGGTCGCGGTCGAACAGAACCGCCAGACTGCCCTCGCCCCGGCCCGACAGCGCGCCGAACCCGTCAGGCCCCAGCGGCAAGACGGCGACCGAGCCAAAGCCACGATGATATGCGAAAGACAGGCCCTGACCCGGCCCGTGCCCCAACAGGCGCAAAGGCCCCTGCGCGCCGGCGGTGGACAGGTCGTCGTGCCGGCTGCCGTCGCGGGCGGTTCTGATCGCGCGCGTCTGCCCGGCAAAGCCCGCGCCGACCGCCGCGCCGTCGATCCTGATCGGATGATCCAGCGACAGGCCGGGTTCGGACCCCGCGGGAAGGCCGTCAAAGCGAATGGCGCCATCCAGCCGCGCGGCCAGTTCCGCGTAAGCCACCACCCGCAGCGCGCCATCGGCCCCGGCCGGGACGGTCAGCAGCGCAAGAAGGCCCGCCATCATGAAACGTGAAATCGCGGACACAAGCTTTCCCTATTCTGACCACAATTCGAACGTAGGTAGTAATTGGGTTGAAGGGTGAAGGATCGAACGGGTGGAAAACAAGCCTGTCGAAAAGCTTTCAGATATGGATCTGAACGATCTGTTGCAGGAGATCCGCGGTGGCAGTTCTGACGAGCGGCGCGCGGCGCTGCGCGCGTTCGACTGGAACAAGGGCGATCTGCGCAAGCTTGGCTGGTCCATGTCCCAAAAGGGGCTGGACCTTGGGACCGCGATGATCGTGTTTTTCAACGGCGATCCGGGGCGCTACAACTACATGCGCAAGGACAGCGTGCCGCCGGAGGCGCGCGAGCGGTGCCAGGTTCTGGATGCGATCCACCGCCGTGTTGTCAGCGGCTTTTACTTGCCGGACCCCGACAAGGGCTTGGGCGATGTGTTCGCCCGAATCCTGGACTGGGTCGAGCAGCAAGAGGATGACCGCGAAAAGGGCCGCCGCGGGCGCTGGGTCTTCGACCCGACGCTGTTCACGCCGATCACGCTGCGCGCGGTGCAAGCCGATCAAGAGGACGAGGCGGGCGAACGGGTCTGCGACCGAGAGCTGTTGGACAGGTCGATTTTCATCGACCCCGCGCCACAACCGCGCCGCACCAGCCTTTGGCGCGACTTGCTGTCCCCGCTGCTGGGTTAACCTGCGTCCGACGACAGGCTTGCCTGGAACGCGCCGAAATCGTCGCACAGCCAGATCATATGCGCCGGTGCCCATTCGGTGACGGCGGGACCGCGCGACTGCATGTCATACACCCCGGTGTTTTCGAACCAGACCGCGCCGCGATGCGGGCCGGTTATCGACAGGCAGACCAAGGCCCCGCCCGCGTCGCGGCCGATCGGGATCATGCCGCGCCCCAGCGACTGCGCGGCCTGACGGGCCACGAGCACAAGCTCGTCGTGCGGGGGCGTCGCGTTCACGCGCAACCATGCCACCAAGGTCGAGGCGTTGGGTGGCGTCGACGGGATCGGAAAATCGGGCTGCCCTGTCAGCGCCCCGTTGGTGCTGGCCAGAAAGTCGCGATAGGCGTCGGGTAAACGCGCGCCGAGCACGGTTTCCAACAGGCGCAACGCGTCCTGCGACAGGGCGTCGGGCGTCGGCACGGGCGGGCCTAGACCAGCCGCGACGCTTCGACGGCCGCGCGCACGAAATCGGCGAACAGGGGGTGCGGGTCGAAGGGCTTGGATTTCAGCTCGGGGTGGAACTGCACGCCGATGAACCACGGGTGGTCGGCCCATTCCACGATTTCGGGCAGGCGGCCATCGGGGGACATGCCCGAGAATGTCAGGCCGGCGGCCTCCAACTTGTCCTTGTACTTGATATCCACCTCGTAGCGGTGGCGGTGGCGTTCGTCGATCGCGGTGGTGCCATAGACCTGTGCGACCTTGCTGCCCTCTTTCAGCGCCGCGTCATAGGCGCCCAGGCGCATCGTGCCGCCCTTGTCGTCGGTCGCCTTGCGGCTGACCTTTTCGTTGCCCTGCACCCATTCCTTCAGGTGATAGACCACCGGCTCGAACCGTTTCTTGCCGGCCTCGTGATCGAATTCCTCGGAGCCCGCGGCGCTGACACCGGCGACGTTGCGCGCGGCCTCGATCACCGCCATCTGCATGCCCAGACAGATGCCCAGGTAAGGGATCTTGCGGGTGCGCGCGAACTCGGCTGCCTTGATCTTGCCCTCGGTGCCGCGCTCGCCAAAGCCGCCGGGCACGAGGATCGCGTGGAACCCTTCCAGGTGCGGCGCAGCGTCGGCGGCGTCGAACACCTCGGCATCGACCCAGGACACGTTCACCTTGACCCGGTTGGCCATGCCGCCGTGGGTCAGCGCCTCTTTGATCGACTTATAGGCGTCTTCCAGCTGGGTGTATTTGCCGACGATGGCGATGTTCACCTCGCCATCGACGTTGTGGATGCGGTCGGCCACGTCTTCCCATTTCGACAGGTCGGGCCGGGGGGCGGGGCTGATCTGGAAAGCATCCAGTACCGCCTGATCCAACCCCTCGCGGTGGTAGGCCAGCGGCGCCTCGTAGATCGAATTCAGGTCATAGGCGGCGACAACGGCCTCTTTGCGGACGTTGCAGAACAGCGCGATCTTCTCGCGTTCCTTTTCCGGGATCGGCTGTTCGCTGCGGCAGACCAGGATATCGGGGGCGATGCCGATGGATTGCAGCTCTTTCACGCTGTGCTGGGTCGGCTTGGTCTTCAACTCGCCGCTGGCGGCCAGGTAGGGCAGCAGCGTCAGGTGCATGAAGATGCACTGGCCACGCGGCTTGTCGTGGGAAAACTGGCGGATCGCTTCGAAGAACGGCAGGCCCTCGATGTCGCCCACGGTGCCGCCGATCTCGCACAGCATGAAATCCACCTCGTCCTCGCCGATCGAGATGAAATCCTTGATCTCGTTCGTGACATGAGGAACCACCTGGATCGTCTTGCCCAGGTAATCGCCGCGGCGTTCCTTTTCCAAAACGTTGGAATAAATCCGCCCCGAGCTGACCGAGTCGGTCATGCGGGCGGGCACGCCGGTGAAACGTTCGTAATGGCCCAGATCCAGGTCTGTTTCGGCGCCATCGTCGGTCACGAACACCTCGCCGTGTTCGAACGGGCTCATCGTGCCGGGATCGACGTTCAGGTAAGGATCAAGCTTGCGCAGGCGCACCGAAAAACCACGGGCCTGCAACAGCGAGCCAAGCGCCGCCGAGGCCAGCCCCTTGCCCAGGGAAGATACCACGCCGCCAGTGATAAAGATGAAACGAGCCATGTATCGGCATCCCCCGTGTGTCGCATGAAACGAGCGCCCGCGCGGCCCCAAAAGACCGCAGCACCACGGGACTCAAGCTATAATGGATTCGGCCAAAGGGCGCAAGCAGACCGCAAGATGCTGTTGCAGTTTGGTCTGCGCCCTCAAAAACTTGTGGCGGCGATCAGTCGGCGCGCGGCACCAGCGGGGCGCTGTCATCGCCGCTGGGCGGCAGCAGGCCACCGCCCGAGTCCGGCAGAACCGGGGCGCTGTCTGCGGGCTCTTCCGCGGCGGGACGGTTGCCGATCCGGTCCAGAACCGAGCTGCCGGCCGATTTCTGCGCCGCCAGGATCGTCAGCGTCAGCGATGTGCAGATGAACGCAATCGCCAGCAGCCAGGTCATCTTGCCCATCGGCGTCGCGGGCGGACGGCCGGACATGGTGCCACCGCCGCCGCCACCGATACCAAGGCCGCCGCCTTCGGACCGCTGCAACAGAACGATGCCGATCAGCGCCAGCGCCAGAAGAAGGTGGACGATGAGGATGACGTTTTCCATGAGGCCTCAGCTTGCCGGATTTGCGTATCACGGGCCATGTAATGATGTTTGGGCCAAGGGGCAAGCGGTCATTCCCGGGGCTGGACAGCACGGGGGCGCCTGCGCCATCATCCGCACATGCCGCATGACCATCACGATCACGCCCATGCCATCCTGCCGCCCGACCCGGCGCTGCGGGTCAAGGCGATTGAAACGATCCTTACGCAAAAGGGGTTGATCGACCCCGCTGCGCTGGACGAGATCATCGACACCTACGAAAACCGCATCGGCCCCAAGAACGGCGCGCTTGTCGTTGCGCGGGCCTGGAGCGATCCCGGGTTTCGGCGCGCGTTGCTGGAGGATGCCACGTCGGTCGTGGCCGAGCTGGGGTTCTACGGTCGGCAGGGCGAACACATCACCGCCGTCGAAAACACGCCCGGGCAGCACAACATGGTCGTCTGCACCTTGTGCAGCTGCTATCCGTGGCCGCTGTTGGGGATTCCGCCCGGCTGGTACAAGTCCGACGCCTATCGCGCCCGCGCCGTGCGCGAGCCGCGCAAGGTGCTGGCCGAGTTCGGCGTAACCCTGCCCGAAGGCACCAAGGTGCGCGTGTGGGATTCGACCGCCGAGATGCGATACCTTGTCATCCCCATGCGCCCCGAGGGCACCGAGGGGCTGAGCGAGGACGCGCTGGCCCAATGGGTCACCCGCGATTCGATGGTGGGCACCGGCCTGCCAAGGCCGCCCGCATGACCCGTGTGCACGATATGGGCGGGCGGTTCGGTGACGGTCCCGTGGATACCGCGCCCGAGCCGGTGTTCAAGGAAGACTGGCATGCCCGGGCCCTGGCCGTGACACTGGCTGCCGGGGCGTTGGGGCAATGGAGCCTCGACACGTCACGCCATGCCCGCGAGCGGCTGTCGCCAGCCGATTACGCGCGGTTTTCCTATTTCGAAAAGTGGATTTCGGCCTTGGCCGACCTGCTGGAAGAAACAGGCGTTGTCACGCGCGCCGAACTGGCATCAGGCCGGGCGGACCGCCCCAGCCCGCTGGCCGGGCGCGCGTTGAAGGCTGACAAGGTTGCGGGCGTTCTGGCCAAGGGCGGGCCTGCCGACCGCCCGGTGAATGCCGCCCCCCGGTTTCAACCTGGCGACACGGTGCGCACCCGCCGGCCCGCGCGCAACAGCTTTGTCGATGGCGGGCACACGCGCCTGCCAGCCTATGCGGCCGGCGCGGTTGGACGTGTTCTGTCGTGCCACGGGGCGCATGTGCTGCCCGATGCCAATGCGCATGGTCTGGGCGAAGCGCCCGAGCCGCTATACACTATCGTTTTCGACGCGGCCGAGCTGTGGGGCGCGCCTGAACGCGCCGGGGACGAAGTGACCTGCGATCTGTGGGAAAGCTATCTGAGGCCGGCATGACCGACGCGCCCGAACCGCCCGTCTTTTCCGAACCCTGGCACGCGCAGGTTTTCGCGCTGACAGTGCATCTGCACGACCGGGGCGCCTTTGCCTGGCCCGACTGGACCGCGCGTTTCGGCGCAACCCTGGCCCGGCATGGCCTGTCGGAAAGCCTGGATGGCGGCGACGATTATTTCAACGCGTGGCTGGATACGCTCGAGTCGGTGTTGGCCGAACGGCAGATGGCCGAGGCCGCGCTGGTGCAACAGATGCGCGACGCGTGGGAGGCCGCCTATCTGCGTACGCCGCATGGCGAGCCGGTGCGCCTGGACTAGCGGTTTCGGCCCACGCGAGAATTTCCGGTTTCGCTGGTCTGCGCGCGTCGCTATACCGGCGCGGGTTTGGACCGTCAGGAAAGGGTCGTGAC
>JAASTF010000100.1 GCA_021767525.1 Paracoccaceae bacterium | reverse complement strand
TGTAGCCCAGCCGCTCGGCGATCTTTTCCTGCAGCCGCTCGATCTCGGGGTCGCAGAACTCGATCACCTCGCCGGTGTTCATGTCGATCAGGTGGTCGTGGTGATCGCGCTCGGCATCTTCATAGCGCGCGCGCCCGTCGCGGAATTCGTGCCGGTCGAGGATGCCCGATTCCTCGAACAGCTTGACGGTGCGGTAAACGGTGGCGATGGAAATGCGACTGTCACGCGCGGCGGCGCGGGCATGCAGCTCTTCGACATCGGGGTGGTCGTCGGCCTCTTGCAGGATGGCGGCGATGGTGCGGCGCTGGTCTGTCAGGCGAAGGCCCGCGGCCTCGCAACGGTCGATGATGGTGTCGGTCATGGCCAATCCTGCCTGCTCTGCCGTGGTGGCGGGGGTGTAGCGAATGGCGGCCTGCGAATCCACCCCGTTTTGCCCGGAGGCTGGCGGCAATCCAAAGGAGTGCGCGTGCCGCGCACCCATGATATCTGCGGTTCTCGCCTTCGGCTGCGATCCTCGGGGTGCCTCCGGCGGGGATATTTCCGGAGAGAGGATGCGGTAAGTGATTGACTTTGCGCCGCGCAGCGCCCATGTGACGGCTACCGCCGCCCTTGCCGCGTGAGCAGGCCGGCGCCCAGACAGGGGCGCGATGGGGCGGTGTGACAGAGTTTCCCAAGATCACGCGTGGGGATCGGTGCCTTGACGGCGCGCGCGCATTCGGCGGGCGGGGCTGCGATCCGGGCACAAACCACGAAGGGGCGCAGGATGCGCCGGGGCGCAGCGGCCAATGGGGTCGGCTGCGCATGAAGGACCGATCATGACCGATACATTCAAAGACCTGGGCCTGGCCGCACACCTGCTGCGCGCGCTTGAGGCGCAGAACATCACCACGCCCACGCCGATCCAATCGCAGGCCATCCCCCACGCCTTGAACGGGCGCGACGTGATGGGCCTGGCGCAGACCGGCACCGGCAAGACCAACGCCTTTGGCCTGCCGCTGGTGGCGGCCATGCTGGAGATGAAGGGCAAGCCCGCGCCGGGCACCGTGCGCGGCCTGATCCTGGCGCCGACGCGCGAACTGGCGCGCCAGATCCAGGAACAGCTTTTGCTGCTGATCAAGGGCACGCCGATGAAGGTGGGCCTTGTCGTCGGCGGGATGAGCCTGAACGCCCAGGCCGGCCGCCTGGCGCGTGGCACCGATATCCTGGTGGCCACGCCCGGCCGGCTGATCGACCACCTGGATCGTGGTTCGCTTGATCTGTCCGAAACGCGCTTTCTTGTGCTGGACGAGGCCGACCAGATGCTCGACATGGGCTTTATCCATGCGCTGCGGAAAATCTCGGGGCTTTTGCCCGAAGAGCGCCAGACCATGCTGTTCTCGGCCACCATGCCCAAGCAGATGGAAGAGATCGCGCAAAGTTATCTGGTGAAACCCGCACGCATCCAGGTGAACCCGCCGGGCAAGCCGGTCGAGCGGATCGAGCAAGAGGTGCATTTCATCGCCAAGGGCGAAAAGCTGGGCCTGTTGAAAGAGATGCTGGACAGCCACCGCGACGAGCTGGCGCTGGTATTCGGCCGCACCAAGCACGGCATGGAAAAGCTGGCCCGGATGCTGGAAAAGGGCGGGTTCGCCGTGGCGGCCATTCACGGCAACAAAAGCCAGGGCCAGCGGCAGCGCGCGCTGGACGCCTTCAAAGAGGGGCGCGTGCGGGTGCTGGTGGCCACGGACGTGGCGGCGCGGGGTCTGGATATTCCCGAGGTCAAGCATGTCTATAACTTCGAGCTGCCCAATGTGCCTGACAACTACGTGCACCGGATCGGCCGCACCGCACGCGCGGGCCGCGATGGGCGCGCCATCGCCTTTTGTTCGCCCGAGGAGATGGGCGAGCTGAAAGACATCCAGAAGGTGATGAAAAAGGAAATCCCCGTCGCCAGCGGCACGCCCTGGGAAAAGATCGCACCGCCCGCAGGCGGTGGCGGTGGTGGCAAGCCCGCCGGTGGTCGCGGCAAGGGGGCGGCCAAGCCGGGCGGTGCCCGCCGCGCCCAGCAACGCCGGCGCAGCCGCGGTGGACAAGGCAAGGGCCGCGGCAAGGGGCAGGCGGCGTAAGCCGGCCGGTTCAGTCCAGCCGCTCGATCGTGTCGAATTTCAGAACGCCCCGGAAGGATCCATCCTCCGGGGCGTACTCGTCACGCTGGACGATCACACCCAAATCGGGGGCATAAAGCGCGATGCTGATTTGCGGCGGGCCGGGTTTTCGCTGCGGCTCGTAAAGCGGTTCCGTCACCGTGACGTGCCGCGTCAGCACCCACGCGTCATAGCGGCAGGGGCCGATGGCAACGCTTTGGGTGTCGCCACGGGTCAGCCTGTGCGTTTCGCGGTCGATCTCGATCCGGTTGGGCGCGCTGCCGGGCTGTATCCACGACACGGCCTCGGCCTGCCATGACCCGCTTTGCGCCAAGGCCGCGCGTGGGGTGATCGCACCGTCGAAATCGCGGCCGAAAGGGACCGGCGCCAGGACCTCGGTCATCACCAGCCCGTCTTGCAGGCGGGTTTCGAAATACCGAAAAGCGACCGAGGTTTCGGGCCGCGTATCGCGCCGCGTTTCCAGAAGGGCGCCGTTATCCGCCGGGCGATACTCGACCGAATAGCGTTGATCGGCCGTTGCCAGGCGCAGACCGTCGCCCAGCGATTGCGGGCAGTCCTGGGCATGGGCGGCACCGGCCAGGCACGCGAACAGCGCCGGTAAGGCCCGCTTCAATTGCCCGAGCCGGTGAACCGGTGCGCATCGGCTGCCGCGCGGCGGATGGCGTTCGATTTGTGGACGGTTTCCTGATATTCGGCCTGCGGGTCGCTGTCATAGACGACGCCGCCACCGGCCTGGATATACAGGGTCTTGTCCTTGACGATAGCGGTGCGCAGGGCGATGCACATGTCCATGTCGCCGCCCGCACTGAAATAGCCCACGCCGCCGCCATAGACGCCACGCTTTTCGGGTTCCAGCTCGTCGATGATCTCCATCGCGCGGACCTTGGGCGCGCCCGACACGGTGCCGGCGGGCATCCCGGCAAAGAACGCATCCAGCGCATCCTTGCCCTCGTCCAGCTCTCCGACGACGTTCGACACGATGTGCATCACGTGGCTGTAGCGTTCGATGATGAATTTCTCGGTCGGGCGCACGGTGCCGATCTTGGCCACGCGGCCCACATCGTTGCGGCCCAGGTCCAGCAGCATCAGGTGCTCGGCCAGCTCCTTTTGGTCGGCCAGCAATTCGGCCTCGAGCGCGCGATCCTGTTCCGGCGTGGCGCCGCGGGGGCGGGTGCCGGCGATCGGCCGGATCGTCACCTCGCGGCCAAAGACACGCACCAGGATTTCGGGGCTGGCGCCGATCACCTGGAAACCGCCGAAGTTGAAATAGAACATGAAGGGCGACGGGTTGGTGCGCCGCAAGCTGCGATACAGCGTGAAGGGCGGCAGCGGAAATTCCTGTGCCCAACGCTGGCTGGGCACCACCTGAAAGATGTCGCCCGCGCGGATATATTCCTTGGCGCGCTCGACCGCCTGCATATAGCCGTCTTCGGTAAAGTTCGACACCGGCGCGCCGGCATCCTGCGCCTCGCCCATTTCGCGGGTGGCCTGGGGCAGGGCGCGTTCCAGGTCGCGCAGCGCGTCCATCACCCGCTCGGCGGCCTGGGCATACGCTGCGCGCGCGGATTGGCCATCGCTGACCCAGGCGGGGCTGACAACCGTGACCTCGCCCTTGACCCCGTCCAGCACGGCCACGACCGTCGGGCGCAGCATCAGCGCATCGGGCAGGTCCAGCGGATCGGGGTTCACATCGGGCAGGCGTTCCACCAGCCGGATCATGTCATAGCCCAGGTAGCCGAACAGCCCCGCCGCCGCTTGCGGCAGGTCGTCGGGCATGTCGATGCGCGACTCGGCGATCAGCGCGCGCAGGTTGTCGAGGGGGTTGCCCGGCTGGTCCTCGAACGCGTCGGGATCGAACCGCGCGTGGCGGTTCAGCTGGCTTTGCTCGCCCCGGCAACGCCAGACCAGGTCGGGCTTTAGCCCGATGATCGAATAGCGCCCGCGCACCTCGCCGCCCGTGACCGATTCCAGCATGAAGGCATCCTTGGCCGCGCCGGACAGTTTCAGCATCAGCGAAACCGGCGTGTCCAGGTCGGCGGCCAGGCGGGCATAGACCAGCTGGTTGTGACCTGCGTCATAGGCGCGGGCAAAACTGTCGAAAGCGGGGGTCAGCTCCACGGGTGGCGATCCTTGCGGCTGGATTTACTGGAAATTGGCGTGCACCGCGTTCAGCGCGGCCTGGTCCAGTTGAAGGCCCGCGCGCGACTGGATGTCGGTTGCATAGGCCTGGAACAGGTCCTGCGCCAGGCCCTGGCGCGCCTGCTCGGCGATCTGCTGTTGCAGGGCGGCAACCTCGGGCGTGTCCATGTCGGGCGGCAGGATATCGTCCAGACGCACCAGGTACACCGCACCTAGCCCGCCGATGACGCGCAGCTCGCCGGGCTCCATCCGGAACACCTGGTCCAGGAAATTCGGCGGCGTGCCCATGATGAAGGCGCCGCGGGTGATCTCTTGCTCTTCGCGCACGTCGTAACCCAGCGAGGTCATGGCCCGGCCCTCGGACAGCTGCGGGATCAGCGCCTGGGCCTGTTCGGTCAGGCGACGATCGGTTTCGGCCGATTGCCAGCCGGCCAGCACGCTCGAGCGCACATCCTCGAACGGTTGCACGCGGGGCTCGACGATGCCGTCAAGGCGCAGCGCGAAGATGCCGCCATCTTCCATCTCTTCGATCTGGGGGAAATCCTCGGTGGTGACGGCCTGCGCGGCCTGGCGGAAGCTTTCGTAATTCGCCGGGCCAACGCCGCTTTCGCGGAACCAGTCGATCTGCTTGACCTCCATCCCGGCCTCGGCTTCCAACTCTTCCAGGGTGGCGCCGCCGGCCAGCAGGCCGTCGATCTCGGTCAGGCGGGATTCGATCAGACGGCGGGCACGGTCCATCGCCAGGTCGTCGCGCAACTCGGCCTCGACCTCTTCAAACGGCGTTTCCTGCGCCTCCAGCACGCCGTTGACGCGGTAGAGAACCGGGCCCAGGCTGCTGTCGAAGGGGCCGACCACGGCGCCCACCTCGGCACCGAACACGGCGTCTGCCGCGCCCGACAGCGCGCCGCGGGTCACGTCGCCCATATCCACGTCGGCCAGGTCCAGCCCGCGCTCTTGCACCAGCGCCTCGAAGCTGGTTTCGCCCGCCTCGACGCTGGCCTTTGCGGCCTCGGCGGCCGCGGCATCGGAAAAGGCCAGCCGTTCGACCAGGCGACGTTCGGGGGTGTTGTATTCGGCGGCGCGCTTTTCATATTCGGCGCGCAGCTGGTCTTCGGGCACGTCGATCTGGTCGACCACCATTTCCGGGCTCAGCCAGGCATAGGTGATCGTTTTCATTTCGGGCGTGGTAAACCTGGGCAGATTGGCCTGGTAATAGCTGCGCAGCTCGTCCTCGGTGGGCATCGGCAGCGGGTTTTCCAGATCGGCCTGGTCCAGCCGGATGAACGAGAAATTCCGCCGCTCGGCCGCATAGGTCATGATGGTGTCGGCAAAGGTGTCGGGCATCCGCGTGCCACGCACCAACGCCGCCTGAAGCAGCGTGCGCGCGGTTTCCTTGCGCAGCTGTTCTTCGAAGCGGCTTTCGGTCAGCCCGGCGCGGTCCAGCGCGAATTGATAGGCCTCGCGGTCGAAACTGCCATCCGGGCCCTGGAAGGCGGGGATTTCCGTGATCTGGCGGGCCAGGTTGTCGTCACCGATCGACAGGCCCAGTTGGCCGGCCTCGTGATCCAGCGCGGTGGTGGTGATCAGGCGGCCCAGAACGGCGCGGTCCAGCCCCATCGCCTGCGCCTGCGGGAAAGGCAGCGGTTCGCCGGTCTGCGCCTCGACGGCGCGGATTTCCTGTTGCAGCTGGCGGGCGTATTCGTCGATCGGGATTTCCTCGTCACCGACATAGCCGACCGGGCTGACGCCGCCCGACAGGTTGGTGACGCCGAAACCGCCCAGGCCCAGGATCAGAAGGCCCAGAAGAATCCAGACCGCCGTTTTGGAAATGCTGCTGCCGCGCGCCATGTCGCTCCCTCAATCTTGTTTGGCACTGTCTACGCTGCGCGCGGGGGCCGCGCAAGCGGTGCGTCAGGGGCGAAAGTCGGCCAGCCGGTCAAAGAGCTGTGCAATCCCCGCGCGATCCACATTGGCAAAGGCGATGCGCATCTGCCGCGCCCCCGCGGCGTCGCCTTCGGGCATGAACATGGTGCCGGGCAGGGCCAGCACGCCGGCCCGGGCCACGAGATGTTGCGCCAGGCTATCCGAGGGCATGTCATGGGGATGTTCGACATAGGCGAAATAGGCGCCCACGCCCAGCAGTCGCCAGCCCGCGTCGGTGAGGCGCGGCAGGTTTTCCTCGATCGCGGCGCGCCGGTCAAGGATCTCGGCCCGTTCGCCGGCCAGCCATTGGCCCAGGTTCTGCATCCCCCACAGTGCCGCGCGCTGGCCCAGCTGGGGGGCGCAGATGATGACGGTGTCCATGAACTTTTCGACCTGCGCCAACAGGTCGGGATGCGCGATCATCGCCCCGGTGCGATGCCCGGTCAGGCGGTAAGCCTTTGAAAAGGAATACAATTGCACCAGTGTTTCTGCCCAGTCGGGATCGGTGAAAAGATCGTGGGGGGCGCCGGGGCGGCTGTCGAAATCGCGGTAGGTTTCGTCGACGATCAGGGTGATCCCGTGCCGGCGCGCCAGTGCGGCGAAACCGGCCACCAGATCGGCGGGGTATTCGACGCCGCAGGGATTGTTGGGCGTCACCAGGACGATTGCCCGAGTGCGCGGCGTGATAAGCCGGGCGGCGTGGTCGGGATCGGGCAGCATTTCCGGGCCGCAGGGCAGGGGCACCGCGTGGACGCCCGCCATATCAAGCCACATCTTGTGATTGAAATACCACGGCACCGGTAGGATGAGCTCGTCGCCCTCAGCCGTCAAAGCGGCGATGGCGGCGCAGAAGGCCTGGTTGCAACCCGCTGTAATCGCGACGTTTTCCGCACCAATCGCCCCGCCATACGCGGCGCTGAACTGTTGTGCCACCTCGGCCCGCAGGGCGGGCAGGCCCAGAACGGGGCCGTAAAGATGGGTGGCCGGCTCGTCCTGCACCAGGCGGGCCATTTCGGCGCGCAGCGCGGCCGGGGGCGGATCGACGGGGGCGGCTTGGCTGACATTGATCAGGGGCCGGTCGGGCGGCAGCGACACGCCGGCCAGCCAGCGGCTGGCCTGCATCACGGGCGAGGCGAATGTGGCGGCGGTGCGGGTGCGGGCCATCGGGAACCTATCGAAATCCGGGTGTCACAAGACATGCACAACCCATGCACATCCCATGCATATGACGAGGCAGCGCCCTAGTCCTTGCCGCGGTAGGGTTCGACATATTGCAGCGCCATGTCCCAGGGGAAGAAAATCCAGGTGTCCTGGCTGACCGTGGTGATGAAGGTGTCGGCCTGTTTCTCGCCCTCGGGCTTGGCATAGACGCAGGCGAAATGCGCCTTGGGATACATCTGGCGCACCAGTTCCAGCGTCTTGCCGCTGTCCACCAGGTCGTCGACGATCAGGATGCCGGTGCCGTCGCTCATCAGCTCGGGGTCGGGCTTGTTCAGCACCTGCGCCTCGCGGCGTTCATCCTCTTTGCCGCCGCCCGAGTGGTAGGATTTGACCGAGATCGTGTCGACGGTGCGAATCCCCAGCTCGCGCGCGACGATCATCGCGGGCGCCATGCCGCCGCGGGTGATGGCGACGATGGCGCGCCAGTTGCCGTCATCGGGCCCGTGCCCGTCCAGCCGCCAGGCCAGTGCGCGGCTGTCGCGGTGGATCTGGTCCCAGCTGACGTGAAAGCCCTTTTCGTGGGGAAGACGGTCGGTCATGGCAGGCTCCTTCGTTATTTCGAGACTAGCAGGCGCAGGCCCAAAGCGCCCAGCACAAGCGCGGCGGCGCGGTCGATGGCGGGTTTCATCCGCAGATACGCGGCGCGGGCCGGTGCGGTGGACAAGGCCAGGGCAAAGAGGGTGTAGACCACCCATTCGACCAAAAGGTGGTTCAGAACGATCAGCCCCTTGGCGGCCAGCCCCATATCGGGCGGAAAGATCACCACCAGCACCGAGGCGGCAAACAGCACGGATTTCGGATTGCCGACATTCACCAGAAACCCGGTGGCATACGCCCGGCGCAGGCGCGGGGCATCCTGCGCTGGCGCGTGAACGGGCTGGCGCGCATCGCGCCACATGCCCCAGGCGATATAAAGCAGATAAAGCGCGCCGCCGGTTTTCAGGATGACATAGGCCCAGGGAAAGAGGGCAAACACCACGTCGAGGCCCAAAAGGCCCATGCCCGTCCAGATCGCGGCCATCGTGCCAAGGCCCATGCCCGTCGCGATCCCGGCAAGCCGCCCCGAGGCCAGCGTGGTTTTCAACGCCAGCAATAGCGCCGGGCCGGGCGACGCCATCGAGGCCAGAAGCACCAGGTTGAAGGCGATCAATTGGCCGGTGTCCATGCGATCCGTTCCTTGGTCAGCTGGCCACGCGCAGGGCCAGGATACCCAGCATGGCGGCGGCGATACGGTCGATCCGCGCCTTGAGCCGCATGTAAAAGGCGCGGGCCGGTGCGGTGCTGAAGATCAGGGCGGCGGCGGTATACCAGAGCGTTTCAAGCGTTAGGTGGTTCGCCACGATCAGCGCGGCATCGGCCCCGCGCGGCATGGTCGGAAAGACGGTGGCAAAAATGGCGGCGATGAAGAACACGGCCTTGGGGTTGGCGAAATTCGTGACCAGGCCCAGCCGAAACCCCGACAGGCCGCGCGGCGCGTCCTGCGTGACAGGGCGATGGGCCCCGCGCCACATGGCGACCGCCAGCCAGATCAGGTAAGCCGCGCCCAGCAGCTTGAGCGCGGCATAGGCCCAGGGCACCAGCGCGAAAATCGCCGACATGCCCGCAAGCGCCAGCGCCGTCCAGCAAACGGCGGCGCAGGCCAGGCCCAGCCCACAGCGCAGCGCGGCGGCGCGGCCATGGGCAAAGGCCGTCCGCATCATCGCGATAAAGGCCGGCCCGGGCGAGGCGAGCGCGCCCAGGATGGCGATATTGAACGCGATGAGGGACGCGGCCTCCATGCCGGTCAGGCGTCTTTTCGGCCGGTCACGGCGTCGATGTCGGGCGCATCCACCGCCTTCATGCCGACCACGTGATAGCCCGCATCGACATGCAGGTTTTCGCCGGTCACGCCGCTGCCCAGTTCGGACAGAAGGTAAAGCGCCGATTTGCCCACATCGTCGATGGTGACATTGCGGCGCAGGGGCGAGTTGAGCTCGTTCCATTTCAGGATATAGCGGAAATCGCCGATGCCGCTGGCGGCCAGGGTCTTGATCGGCCCCGCGCTGATCGCGTTGACGCGGATGCCGTCCTTGCCCAGATCCTCGGCCAGGTATTTCACCGACGCCTCAAGCGCGGCCTTGGCCACGCCCATGACGTTATAATGCGGCATCACCTGCTCGGCCCCGTAATAGGTGAGCGTGAGCGCGCTGCCGCCCTCGGTCATCAGTTTTTCGGCGCGCTGCATGACGGCGGTGAAGCTGTAGCAGCTGATATCCATCGTCATCAGGAAATTGTCGCGGCTGGTGTCGACATAGCGGCCGCGCAGTTCGGACTTGTCGGAAAAGCCGATGGCGTGGACCAGGAAATCGAGCTTGCCCCATTTCGCCTCGATCTCGGCGAAGGCGGCATCG
>JAASTF010000099.1 GCA_021767525.1 Paracoccaceae bacterium | reverse complement strand
GGTGGCCTTAACCAATTCCGAGGGAGTTGGCTCTGTCCGGGCCCTGGTCCGGTTACCTGACGCCCACCTGTACATACAGGTCCTCGGGAATGAGATAACCACACGGTCGCTGCGGGCCCGCCACTTTTCTTTTAATTTTCGGTAGTTGCGCCTTTACCGGCGGCGCGATGCCTTTGCGGGAGCCTTGACCGGCACAGGGCGGGTCATGTCGACGCGCACCGGGCTGCGCGTGCCGCCGCCCCTGTCGTCATCGTCGTCATCCTTCATCCGCATCACCGCGATGGCGAATTGCACACCCGCGAACACGATGCCATTGGCCAGCCACAACACGATGACCGCCAACAGGCCCTTGTCGGAATGGGTGACCAGATGCCACAGGTTCGCCACGTTGAAATACAGCATCATCGCCACGAAACAGCCCGCCAGCGCAAAACCGATGGCAACGTTCACGATATAGAGGCGAATAAGCTTGGGCATGGTTTCCCCTTAAGTCTACACGTAACGATAACGCAGATGCCCCCGGCATCAAGCATGACTGATGCAAGAAATTGAATTCCGGCCATATTTGGCCTGTTTTGCCGGGTTATGCGGCAGCGCGCGCCGTCAGAACGCCTCGGGCTTGGCCTCGCGCGCCATGTGGTCCAGCACGGCGTTGACGAAACCAGGCTCGCGGCCTTCGGGGTAAAAGGCGCCGGCGATATCGACGAATTCCTTGATGACCACCTTGGGCGGCGTGTCTTGGGTGACCAGCTCTGCCCCCGCAGCCCTGAACAGCGCCCGCAGAACCGAGTCGATCCGCCCCAGCGGCCATTTCGCCACCAGCGCGCGATCGGTCATGTGGTCGATCTTGGACTGCCAGTTCACCGCCTCGTCCACCAGCGTGCGAAACAGGTCAGGATGACCTTCGGCCATCTCATCGCCCTCGTAGGTGGCGCCGAACCGGTGGTCGAGAAACTCTTTCACCACCGCGTCCACGGATTGGCCCGAATGCTCCATCTGGAACAGCGCCTGGACGGCATAAAGCCGGGCGGCCGATTTCATCTGGCGGCGGGCGTCGCCCTTGGGGGCTGGTCGGGTCGTCATGCGGTTGGCTTGTCCTTGGATTGCCCCGCGATCTGGTATTCGTCGCGTGCGGGCTGAAACCCCACACCGGCGCGGGGCGCGCCCCACTTACGAGCAAGCGCAATCAGATGCAAGGCCGCAGCGGCCGCGCCGCCCCCCTTGTTCTGGTCGTCCGGATCGGCGCGCACCTCGGCCTGTTTGCGGTTTTCCACGGTCAGGATGCCATTGCCGATGCACAGCCCCTGAAGGCCCAGCAGCGTGATCCCCCGGCTGCTGTCGTTGCACACCGTTTCGTAATGGGTCGTCTCGCCCCGGATGACGCAGCCCAACGCCACGTAGCCATCGAAATTCGACAGCCGCTCGGCCATGCCGATGGCGGTGGGGATCTCCAGCGCGCCGGGCACCTCGATCAGATCATGGGTACCACCCGCGGCCTCGATCTCGGCCCGCGCGCCCGCGATCAGGTTGTCGGCGATGTCCTTGTAATAGGGCGCCACGACGATCAGCAGTTTCACCGGCTTGTCGAATGTCGGGCGCGGCAGGATATAATGGCTTTCCGATCCGGCCATGTCAGGCCCCCCTTTCGATCTTGCGGGTTCCGGTGATTTCCAGCCCATAGGCGTCAAGGCCCACCACCTTGGGCGTGCCGGAATTGGTCAGCAATTCCAGCTTGGACAGGCCCAGCGACGACAGGATCTGCGCCCCCAACCCGTATTGCCGCAGGGTTTGCGGGCTGACCTCGCCCTCTTGCGCGATTTTCATGTCCAGGTCGCGCAGCAAGACGACGACGCCGCACCCCTCGGCCGCGATCTGGCGCATCGCGTCGGAAAACTCGAACGCACGCCCCTTTGGCCCCGCGCCCACCATGTCATGCAGCGGATCCAGCGCATGCATCCGCACCAGCACCGGAGCCTCGCCCGAAATATCACCCTTTATCAGGGCGATATGCTCGGCCCCCTGGGTTTCGTCGGTGTAGACGCGCATTTGCCACTCGCCACCGAATTCGCTGGTGATGGTCTGCTCGGCCTTCATCTTGACCAGGTTGTCGTGGCGCCGGCGATAGGCGATCAGGTCGGAAATCGTGCCGATCTTCAGCCCGTGCCGCTGGGCGAAGGCCACCAGGTCGGGCAGGCGCGCCATCGTGCCGTCCTCGTTCATGATTTCGCAGATCACGCCCGAGGGGTTCAGACCGGCCAGGCGGCTGACATCCACCGCCGCCTCGGTATGGCCCGCGCGCACCAGAACGCCCCCGTCGCGTGCGCGCAGCGGAAAGACATGGCCGGGCGTGGCAATATCCTGCGGGCCCTTTGCGGCGTCGATGGCCACGGCAATGGTGCGCGCGCGGTCATGGGCCGAGATCCCGGTGCTGACGCCCTCGCGCGCCTCGATCGAGATGGTGAAGGCGGTTTCGTGGCGGCTGGAGTTGTTTGTGCTCATCAACTGCAGGCCCAGTTGATCCACCCGGTCGCTTGTCATCGACAGGCAGATCAGGCCACGGCCATGCGTCGCCATGAAATTGATCGCCTCGGGCGTCGCCATCTGGGCGGGGATCACCAGGTCGCCCTCGTTCTCGCGGTCTTCGTGATCGACCAGGATGAACATGCGCCCGTTGCGCGCGTCCTCGATGATGTCCTCGATCGCGCTGATCGCGTCGCGCCAGTTTTCCTCGACCGGGCCGGGCTGTTCGTATTTCGCGCTGTCAGCCATGTATCCCCCTGCGGCATGCGTGTTCCCGCGCGAGATAGCGCAGCCCCGGCCCGAATGCCAGCGAAACGGGGCGTCGCATCGCGGGACAGGGCGCCGCGCCCCCTGCCCCGCTTGGCGGTCTTAGTCGGTGAATTGCCACAAGGCCGGGATGAACCGGTAACTGTCATCCTGCCGCAGCACGTGACCCACGCCCGGGAACGGAAAGTGGTAGCCCAGGATCGCGATGCGGTCGGCCGCCGCCATGTCCAGCAGGCGGCGGCGGGTGGCCACGGTCTGTTCGCCATCGGCGTCGAAATTGTTGTACCAGTCGGGATGGGCAAAGTTGGTGTAGGCGTGGCTCATGGAATCGCCCAGCGCCATTAGCTGCTTGCCGCCCGCTTCCAGCACCACGCTCATATGGCCCGGCGTGTGGCCCGGCGTGTCGATGACCCGCACCCCCGGCACGATTTCGTCATCGTTCTGCACCAGCGTCCATTCCAGTCCGTCCGCGGTGATCGAGTTCACCGCCCCCAGCACGAACTGCTGATCCTCGGGCGGGACCTGGTTCACCAGGTTGTCCTGCATCCAGTAATCATGCTCGGCCTGGCCCAGGAAATACTGCGCATCGGGGAACAGCGGCTCGTCGAAATCGTCGCGGATGCCCCAGATGTGGTCGGGATGCGCATGGGTGATGACCACATGTGTGATCTCGGACGGCTCGATGCCTGCATCCTGCATGTTCGACACCAGCCGCCCCACGGTGGGCAGGAACCGGCTGCCCGAGCCGACATCGACCAGCACCTTGGCGTCGCCCGTTTCGACCAGCAGGTGATTGGTGTGCGAATAGCCGTCTTCGGGCGACAGGTAATGCGCCTGAAGAAACGCCTGAACCTCTTCGCGCGGCGCGTTCACGCCCAGACCGTCGGTGGGCAGGCTGAAAAACCCATCCGACAGGATGGTGATGCGCGCATCGCCCAGGGTGAACCGGAAATGCGTGGGGTTCGGCGCGCTTGGCGCGCCCAGCTGCGCGCGCACGGCCCCCGGCAGCGCAAAGGCCGGCGCCATTGCGGCCAGTTTCAGGATCTCGCGTCGCGTGGGTTTCAGTAGCGTCATGTAAAGCGTCCTCCCGTTTCCTTGTTAATTGGCTCAAGATTAGGGCGCGCGGCGGCGGACGCAACGGCTTTTCTGAATATGTCGCCGCGAGGATTGCCCACCGAAATCAACTAAAGATTGCAAAGACGAAAAGCCGCAGCTAGCGTGGCGCGCATGTCTGATGATCGCCCCATTTTTGGCATTTCACTGATGCTTGGCTTTTGCATCATCGCGCCGCTGGCCGACGCGGTGGCCAAGCTGTTGGGCCAGGCTGTGCCGCTGGACGAGGTGCTGCTGTTTCGATTTGGGATACAGGCGGCGATCCTGATCCCGCTGATCGCGCTGACCGGCCGGGTCTGGCGCGTGCGCGGCATGGTGCTGTGGCTGACGGTGCTGCGCACGGCGATGCATCTGCTGGGCATCGCGATGATGTTCACCGCCCTGCGCTATCTGCCGTTGGCCGATGCGGTGGCGATCACCTTTGTCATGCCGTTCATCCTGTTGATCCTGGGCAAGTATGTGCTGAAGGAAGAGGTCGGCCACCGCCGCGTGATCGCCTGCGCCGTGGGCTTTGCCGGCACTTTGCTCGTGGTGCAGCCCAGCTTTGCCCAGGTCGGCTGGCCCGCGTTGCTGCCCATTGGCGTGGCGCTGAATTTCGCGCTTTTCATGCTGGTGACGCGCAAGATCGCCAAGGCGACCGATCCGATCGGATTGCAGGCGGTCAGCGGCGTGATGGCCGTGGCGGTCATGCTGCCGGTGGTGGCCCTGACCGGCGAAACCGGGCTGAGCCTGCAGGTCACGGGCGGGTATGAATGGGGGCTGTTGCTGGCCATCGGGGGCCTGGGCACGCTGGCGCATCTGCTGATGACATGGTCGCTGCGCTATGCGCCCTCGGCCACGGTGGCGCCGATGCAATACCTGGAAATCCCCTTTGCCACCGTGATCGGCTGGGCGATCTTTGCCCATTGGCCCAACATGACCGCCGCCCTTGGCATCTGCATCGTGATGGCCGCCGGGCTTTACGTCGTGCTTAGAGAGAGGGCCACCAGCCGCCAGACGCCAGTGCCGCCCGCACCGCCGCCTCCAACCGGGCTCGCGGCAGAATAAGCAGCATCCCCGGCCGGTCGAATTCCAACCGCACTGGCCCCGTCGCCACGTTCGAGGTGCCGACCCGCCCATCGGGCGCGAAATCGAGGCCGTCCAGCGGCCAGCGCAGCCCCGTCGATCGCCCGCGCAAACCGCGCATCGGAAACAATGACACCCGGGTGCCGTCCTCAAGATCAAGCTGCAGTCGCGGCGGCGCCAGCATCACGAGCTCGTCCGCGCCGACCAGGATGCAGGGCCGGTCCGCATGCCGCACAAGCGTGTTGTAATTGGCCAGCTCGTGATCGCGTCGCGCGCCCATGAACCCCGCCCCCAAAACCAGCGGTGCCGCAACCGAGCGCAGCGCCTTGTCGAAATCGGTGCTGTCCTGCTCGGCGATGCGATGCAGGCGGTCCGGCGCGATGCGGGCGCGCGCCGCGGCGTCGAGGCTGTCCATATCCCCGATCACGGCGCAGGGCATCAAACCGGCGGCCAGCGCCTGCCCCGCCCCGCCATCGGCAGCCACCACCACCGGGGCCAATCGATGCAGGGCCTGGATCGTCTGGCTGTCAGACTCACCCCCGCCGACCAGCAAAACCGGCTGATCGGTCTGAACAATTTTATCTGTCATTGATGGATTATCCCCGTTTTTGGAAACAAACCACATTCCGGCCACGAAATGATACGGTAAAAACCGAAGAATCGTTCACGTTTCGGCGTCACTCCGGTGCTACATAAACGCTTGCAGGCAACGAAAGGCGAAACGAAAATGGTGAGCACGAGTAAAATCCTGACGGTTTCCTACGGCACATTCTCGTGCACGTTGGAAGGGTTCGATGATTCCTTTGAAACGATGAAGGCGATTGCGGAGTATTTCCGCGACCTGGCCGCCGACGATCGTTACTTTGGGGCCGAACCGCCCACGCCGGACGCCGAGATGCTGGCCCGTATCGCCGAGCGCGAAATCGCCCGCCGTGTCGAAGCGCGCGAGGAAAAAGGCGGGATCGTGCTGCGCGCGGCCGAGGCCGCAACCGCCGCCCCGGCCCTTGCCGACAGCGTCGCAGCGCAGCCGAAGTCCGAAGCACCGCAAGCCGAAACCGACGCCACGCCCGAAGCTGCCGCCGAACAGTCGGCCGAAACCGCCGAAGACACCGCGCGCACCGACCAAGACGCCGACGTTGCCGAGCGCGAGGAGACCGAAGCCCAGGCCCCCGAAGCCGAAGACCCCGAGGCTGTGGCCGGCGCACCCGAAGCTGAAGTCGACGAAACCGAAGTCGAAGCAGAAGCACCCGAAGCTGAAGCCGAAGAAACCGAAGTCGAAGCAGAAGCGCCCGACGCTGAAGCCGAAGAAACCGAAGTCGAAGCAGAAGCGATCGACGCTGACGCCGACGAAGCCGAGCTTGAAGCCGAAGCACCGGCCGAGATCACCGAAACGGAAGGCGAGTCGCAGGCCGACGAAGCCATCGCCGCCGCGTTGATGAGCGTCGATGCCCCCGAACCCGCCCCCGCCGACGACCAGCCCCAGATCGAGAGTGCCGACGCAGCGGACGATGTGCAGACCACGGCCGAAGACGACGCCGCGCCGTTCGAAGAGGTCGCACAGGCATCCGCCCCCGAGGAAAACAGCATCGCCGCCAAGCTGCAGCGCATCCGCGCTGTCGTGTCGCGCAATGCCGTTGCCCCGGCCGCCGACTATTCCGAGGACGAGCATGCCGACGGCTTCGATCACGAGCACAGCGCCACGCTTGACGCAGTGCTGGCCGAAGACGCCCAGGCCGACGCGCCGGCGCCCGTGTCCGATGACATGCAGGCCGAAGCCTACGAAGACGAGGACGACGACAGCAGCCTGGCCGATTTCCTGGCCCGGAACGATGCGGCTGACACGGACGACGATGTGGTCGCCCTGCCCGACACGTCCGAAGACAAACGCACCGAGGACGTGCACGAAGCCACCGACGAGGCACCTGTCGCCGAGGACGAATACGAGGACGAGTTTGCCGAGGCCCAGGCAGAAGAAACCGCCGAAGACGAGGATGAAGACGATGTCGCCAGCATCCTCGACCAGCTGGCCGGCCTGTCCGATGACGATGCCGACGCGGATGACAGCGCCGCGCCCGCACCCTTTACGCTGACCGAAGATATGGCCGCGGACGACCTCAACACTCAGGCCGAGGACGAGGACGACGCGCTTGACGCCATTCTGGCTGGCCTTGCGGATGACGAGGACGACCAGGCAACGCCCGAACTCGGCACGACCGAAGATGACGATGTGTACCTTGCCGGCGATGACGCGCCGGTGAGCGACGAGGCCGACCTGGCCGAGGCTGAGGGCCAGTCGCTGCGCGCCCGTGTGGTCAAGATGAAGCGCGCCGATTTCGAAGCCGCCATCGCCGAGGGCATGCTCGAAGAGTCCGACGACGACGCAGACGATTGGAACGCCCTGGACAATGGCGAACTCAGCCCCGAGGAAGAAGCCGAGCTTCGGGCCGAGCTGGCCGAAGTCGAGGCCGAGTTTGACGAAGACGACACCGACGCGCTGGATGACGAGGACGACACGGGCTTTGACGCCGATTCGATCTTTGCCGAGGCAGAGGACGACACACCCGTGACCCATGATCGCCGCCGCGCCCGCGACCAGCTGGACGAGGCTGCCTCGGAAAAGGACATGACGCGCCTGATGGCCAAGACGATCAGCGTTATGGACGAGCCGGAATCGGCCAGCCGCCGCAGCGCCATCCAGCACCTGCGCGCCGCCGTCGCGGCGACCCGCGCCGACAAGGAGGCCGGCGTTGCCAGCGAAGACGACACGATCGGCGACGTGTTCCGCGAAGACCTGGCCAGCGTCGTGCGCCCCCGCCGCCCCCGCGCCGAGGGCAGCGGCACCTCGCGCCCGACCGAGCCGGTGCGCCCCGCGCCGCTGAAACTGGTGGCCGAACAGCGCATCGATGCCCCCGCCGCGCCAGCCGCACCCGTGCGTCCGCGCCGTGTGTCGATGGCCGAAATGCACGACACCGCGCCAGAGCGCGGGCAGGCTGGCCCCGATGGCGAAAACTTTGCCGATTACGTGGAAACGCAGGGCGCCAAGGACCTGGCCGAAATCCTCGAGGCCGCGGCGTCCTACCTGTCCTTCGTAGAAGGCCGCGATCAGTTCTCGCGCCCGCAGCTGATGACCCGCGCCCGCTCGGTGATCGGGGACGAGTTCAGCCGCGAAGACGGGTTGCGCAGCTTTGGGCAACTGCTGCGCCAGGGCAAGATCCAAAAGCTGAAAGGTGGCCGGTTCACCGTATCCGAGGAAATCGGTTTTCAGCCGTCGGAACGCCGCGCCGGTTGATCCCGACCGCAGGCACGAAAAGAAAACGGCGGGCCGCTCTGGCCCGCCGTTTTTCGTTTCATGCGCCGGTCACTGTTCGGGATCGTCCGGGTCAGGTTGGCCGACGCCGCGAAACACGAATTTGAACGGCAGCGCCCAGACGAACCCCAAAACCACGTAAACCAGGAATTCGGCCCAGATCGGCGGGCGGTCCAGCATGTTCACGACCGTTACCGCCGCCACGATATAGAGCGGCAGGCCGATCAACAAAATGACCAGCGACCAGCGTTTCCGGGCTTTGTAACTCAGGCTCATCAGTCGGCAAACGGGTCCGTTACAAGGATCGTGTCGTCACGTTCGGGCGAAGTAGAGAGTAGAGCGACCGGGCATTCGATCAACTCTTCGACGCGGCGCACATACTTGATGGCATTCGCGGGCAGATCGGCCCAGCTGCGCGCGCCCTCGGTCGACTCGTGCCAGCCCTCCATCTCTTCGTAGATGGGGGTGCAGCGCGCCTGCGCCTCGGCGGCGGTCGGCAGGTAATCCAGCCGCGTGCCATCCAGGTCATAGCCGACGCAGATTTTCAACGTGTCGAACCCGTCCAGCACATCCAGCTTGGTCAGGGAAATCCCGTTGACGCCGCTGGTGGCGCAGGTCTGGCGCACCAGCGCGGCATCGAACCAACCACAGCGGCGTTTGCGGCCCGTGGTGGTGCCAAACTCGTGCCCGCGCTCGCCCAGGCGCTGGCCATCGGCGTCGTGCAGCTCGGTCGGGAACGGGCCTTCTCCCACGCGGGTGGTATAGGCCTTGACGATGCCCAGAACGTAATCGATCGCACCCGGCCCGATGCCCACGCCAGTGGCCGCCTGGCCCGCGATCACGTTCGACGAGGTGACGAAGGGATAGGTGCCGAAATCGATGTCCAGCAACGCGCCCTGCGCCCCTTCGAACAGGATGCGGTTGCCCGCCTTGCGCTTTTCGTTCAGCACTTTCCAGACAGGGGCCGCGTAATGCAGAATTTTCGGTGCGATGTCTTGCAGTTGCGCGATCAGCGCGTCGCGGTCGATCGGGTCGATGCCCAGGCCCCGGCGCAGCGGGTCGTGGTGCTGCAACGCGCGGTCCACCCGCGCCTCGAGCGTGGCCTGGTCGGCCAGGTCGGCCACGCGGATCGCACGGCGGCCCACCTTGTCCTCGTAACACGGGCCGATGCCGCGGCCGGTGGTGCCGATCTTGGTGCCCTTTTGCGCGGCCTCTTCGCGGGCGCGGTCAAGCTCGCCATGAAACGGCAGGATAAGCGAGGTATTCTCGGCGATCATCAGCGTCTCGGGCGTGATGTCGACGCCCTGCTTGGTGATCGTTTCGATCTCGGTCAGCAGGTGCCACGGGTCCAGGACCACGCCGTTGCCGATCACGCTCAGCTTGCCGCCGCGCACCACGCCCGAAGGCAGTGCGTGCAGCTTGTAAACAGTGCCGTCGACCACCAGCGTGTGCCCGGCATTGTGCCCGCCCTGAAAGCGGCAGATCACGTCCGCCCGCTCGCTCAGCCAATCGACGATCTTGCCCTTGCCCTCGTCGCCCCATTGTGCGCC
>JAASTF010000098.1 GCA_021767525.1 Paracoccaceae bacterium | reverse complement strand
GCAGTTCTTCTTCACACAGCAAAAGCCGGTTCCCGCAATGATCCTCTCCCGCCCCCTAACGCCACAAGGGCAGGGCCCGGACAAGACCGCAGGCAGCCTCGGGCGCGGTAAGCTCCCTTTCATTCCCCCTCCGCATATGCATCACATGTGCATGTCTTGTGCATGTCTTGTGCCCCCTGAAACCCGCCCTCCTCGGCGCCTGTCCCCGCGTGCCCTTCCCCCCGCCCGTGCGATCCGCTAAACCGCGTCCAACCGCTTGCCAAAGGGCCCCCGCATGAAACCGATCCGCCTGATGTCTGGCTTTCTGACCGTCGGGTTCTGGACGTTGATGAGCCGCATCCTGGGCTTCGTGCGCGAGGTTCTGATCCTGGCCCTGATCGGCCCCGGCCCGGTGATGGATGCCTTCGTCGCGGCGTTCCGCCTGCCCAACCTGTTTCGCCGCTTCTTTGCCGAAGGTGCGTTTAACGCCGCTTTTGTTCCAATGTTTTCAAAGAAGTACGAGGGCGAAGAGGACCCGGCGAAATTCGCCAGCGACGCGTTCAACGGGCTGGCCTTCGCGGTGCTGATCCTGACCGGTCTGGCGATGCTGTTCATGCCCGCGCTGGTCTGGGCCACCGCCGAGGGTTTCGTGGGCGACGCGCGCTTCGACCTGACCGTGGGCTATGGGCGGATCGTCTTTCCCTATATCCTGTTCATGTCGCTCGCCGCGCTGTTTTCGGGCATCCTGAACGCCACCGGCCGCTTTGCCGCCGCCGCCGCCGCGCCCGTGCTGCTGAACATCTTCGTCATCATCGCCATGCTCGCCGGCGCCCGCTTCGGCGGCGCGGTGATCTATTGGCTGCTCTGGGCGATCCCGCTCGCCGGCGCGGCGCAGCTGGCGCTGGTCTGGGTGGCCGCGATGCGCGCGGGGGTGTCGGTGCGCCCCGGCCGCCCGCGCTGGACCGCGGATATCAAGCACATGCTGGTCGTTGCGGTGCCCGCGGCGCTGGCATCGGGGGTATTGCAGGTGAACCTGCTGGTGGGGCAGCTGGTGGCCTCGAACACGCAGGGCGCGATCAGCTGGCTTTACGCCGCCGATCGCCTGTACCAGCTGCCGCTGGGCGTGGTGGGCATCGCCGTGGGCGTCGTGCTGCTGCCCAGCCTGTCGCGCCACCTGAAATCGGGCGATGACGCCGGATCGCGGGCGGCGCTCAGCCGCGCGGGCGAGATCAGCCTGGCGCTGACCCTGCCCTCGGCGGTGGCGCTGATGGTGGTGCCGTTGCCGCTGGTGTCGGTGCTCTACGAACGCGGCCAGACCACCAGCGACGACAGCGCCGCCATCGCCGTGGCCGTGGCGATCTATGGGCTGGGCCTGCCGGCCTTCGTGATGCAGAAGGTGCTGCAACCTCTGTTCTTCGCGCGCGAAGACACCCGCCGCCCGTTCCATTATGCCGCCGTGGCGATGGTGGTGAACGCCTCGGTCGCGTTCGGGCTGTCGCTGGTCATCGGCTGGATCGCCGCGGCCGTCGCGGCCACGGTTTCGGCCTGGGTGCAGATGTGGCTGCTGCTATGGGGCACCCGCGACATGGGCCAGGTCGCCCGCTTCGACGACCGCTTTCGCCGCCGCCTGTGGCGGATCGTGCTGGCCAGCGCCGTGATGGGTGCGGTGCTGTGGGCGATGATGGTGGTACTTGGCCCGATGTTCGGCATGGATGGCCTGCGCTATGTCGCTCTGGCGGTACTGATCGGCGCGGGCGCGGTCAGCTATTTCGCCGTGGCGCACCTGATCGGGGCGCTTCCCCTGTCGGATATCCGCCAAGCGTTGCGGCGCGGGGCCTGACGCCGGCCGCACCCGCCGCTATGCTGAAGTGTCGACTCGTTTCGAAAGGCCACCATGTCCGCGCCCCAACCCCTTTTGCCCTCAGATGATGGCCTGACGCCGCTGATTACCGCGTCCGAGGTCTATCCCGCGATGGAACGGCTTGTTCTGGATGCCAAATCCGAGATCCTGGCCTCGTTCCGGGTGTTCGATTCCCGGACGCGGCTGCGCAGCGACGCGGCGCGCGCGCACGGGCTGGACACCTGGGCCGATCTTTTGGCGCACAAGGCCGCGCAGGGCGTGGCGCTGCGCCTGCTGATGGCCGATTTCGACCCGGTTTTCGCGCCCGACCTGCACCGCGAAGCATGGGAAAGCGCCCGCACCCTGTGCGAGCGCCTGACCTGTCAGCCGGGCTGCAACGCGCAGGTGTTGGTGGCCTGGCACGGGCAAGAGGTGGGGCCGTTCTGGAAACGGGTGCTGTCAGGCCAGGTGCGCGCCCGGTTGGCCGATCTACGCAAGGGCGCGCCGACCGCCCCGCAGGAACGCGCGCTGTCGGGCAAATGGGCGGTGCGGCCGGTGTCTCTGCATCAGAAATTCATCATGGCCGACGATTTGGGCGCGGTGATCGGCGGGCTGGACGTGAACCCGCGCCGCTGGGACGACCCCGACCACCGCCGCGCCCCGCAACACACCTGGCACGATGTCAGCCTGCGCGTCACCGGCCCGATCCTGGGCGACATCCGCGCCCATTTCGCCGATTGCTGGAACGACGCTCTGGCGGTGCCCGGCGCCAGCTTTGCCGATCCGCCGCAACCGCGCGACGCGACGCGCCCGCAACGGCGCAGCAAGGGCACGCGGCTGCTGCGCACCAGGTCGCGCCCGGCCTCGGGCGCGTTGCGGTTCGGCCCACAGCCCACCATCCGCGAGCACGAGCAGGTCCACCTGGCCGCGATCGCCAGCGCCCGGCACAGCATCTACATCGAATCCCAGTTCCTGCGCCACAAACCGATCGCCCGGGCGCTGTCCCGTGCCGCCGCCCGCAGCCCCGATCTGCAACTGATCCTGGTCCTCCCGACCGAGCCCGAGCGCATCATTTTCGGCGGCGATGACAGTGCCAACGCCCGCCACGCGCAGGCGCTGCAGATCGACTGCCTGACCCTGCTGCGCGCGGCCTTCGGGCCGCGGCTGGCGCTGATCTCGCCGGTGCAGCCGCGCCCGGTCGACCCGGATGCCGAGGGCGAGCCGGTCAAGGGGGCCGGCATCGTCTATCTGCACGCCAAGGTGACGCTGGTGGATGACCGCTGGGGCATCGTCGGCTCGGCCAACCTGAACGGGCGGTCGATGCTGTGGGATACCGAGGCCTCGGTTCTGTTCACCCGGGCCGAGGACGTGGCCGGGCTGCGCCGCCAACTGGCCGAGAAATGGCTGCGCGGCTGGTTAAGCGACGGGGCCGATCCGACCCGCGCGAAAACCTGGAACGACGCCGCGCAGGAAAACGCCAAACGCGCGCCGCAAGACCGCGAAGGCTTTGCCATGCCCTACCCGGAAGAGCGTAATCGCCGCTTCGCCCGCTGGCTGCCGTTGCTGCCCGACGCCCTGTTCTGACGCCCGGCCTGCGTTTCAGTCGTGGCGCAGCCGCGCGCGCAGCCGCGCCCAGCCGCCCGGCACCAGCACGATGGTCGCGGCAAAGCCCGCGAAGAACCCGGTCAGGTCCGCCAACCAGGTGGCATCGGCGCCGAACAACAGCCCGAACACCAGCTTGATTCCCATCAGGAACCCGATCAGCGCAAAGGCCCGCGCCCCGTTCGACCCGGAACTGACCAGCCGCACGTAAAGAAGATAGGTAAACGCCCCGATCAGCCCGTAAACGCCCGGAAACCCGCCCACCAGCCACGGCTGGCCGGTGACAAAGGTGCCGTGCGCCAGCGCGCCCGCCAGCGTCCCGAGCACAAAGACCGCCAGAACCGCCCATTGCGCCAGAACCTCGCCCACGAACTTGCCCATCGCCAGCAGCATCACGCCCACGAACAGCGCATGGGTGAACGACCCGTGCACGAAGGCATAGGTCAGAAACCGCATCACGTGCTCCGGCGGATAGCCGCCCTGCTCCAGCATCCAGCGGTAGATATCGGTGGAAAAGCCGTAATCCTGGATCGCACTGACCCGCCAGCCCACCGCCTGCGGGTTGCCCACCAGCCCGGCCTGGCCCAGCGAAAACACCGCCTCGATCCCCATGATCGCCAGGAACAGCGCCGTCACGATGGGCGGCAGGGGGTTCACGGGGCTGATAATCGGCTGCTGCATCTGTTGCCTCGGCTTGACCATGCTTTGGGGCATGGGTAAGCCACCCGCACCCATAAATCCAGACGGAGAGCGACCATGTCCGACGCGACACAGGCGCAGGCACAGACGAACGCGAATTTCACCCCCCGGGTGTTTTCCGGCATCCAGCCCTCGGGCGGGCTGACGCTGGGCAACTACCTGGGCGCGATCAAGCGGTTCGTGGACATGCAGGAACAGGGGATCGAAACGATCTATTGCATGGTCGATCTGCACGCCATCACCGTCTGGCAAGAGCCCGACGCCCTGCGCCGCCAAACGCGCGAACTGGCCGCGGGCTATCTGGCGGCGGGGCTCGATCCCACCAAATCGATCCTGTTCAACCAGTCCCAGGTGCCCGAACACGCGCAGTTGGGCTGGATCTTCAACTGTGTCGCGCGGATGGGCTGGATGAACCGCATGACCCAGTGGAAGGACAAGGCCGGCAAGAACGCCGAAAAGGCCTCGCTTGGCCTCTTTGCCTATCCGTCGCTGATGGCCGCCGACATTCTGCTCTATCACGCGACCCACGTGCCCGTGGGCGAAGACCAGAAACAGCATGTCGAGCTGACGCGCGACATCGCCGCCAAGTTCAACAATGACTACGGCGTCGAGTTCTTTCCGATGACCGAGCCGGTGATCGAAGGCGCCGCCACCCGTGTGATGAGCTTGCGCGACGGGTCGAAAAAGATGTCGAAATCCGACCCCTCGGACATGAGCCGCATCAACATGACCGATGACGCCGACACCATCGCCAAGAAGATCCGCAAAGCCAAAACCGACCCCGAGCCGCTGCCCGCCGCCATGGACGGGCTGGAGGATCGCCCCGAGGCCCGCAACCTGGTGCGCATCTACGCCGCGCTGGCCGAAACCACCCCGCAGGCGGTGCTGGACGACATGGGCGGCAAGCAGTTTTCCGAGTTCAAGCCCGCGCTGGTCGACCTGGCCGTGGCCAAGCTGTCGCCGATCTCGCAGGAAATGGGCCGGCTGATGCAGGACCCGGCCGAAATCGACCGCATCCTGGGCGAAGGCGCGGGCCGCGCGCGCGAAATCGCCGCGCCGATCCTGAAACGCACCTACGACATCGTGGGCATGATCCAAAGCTGATCGTCACAGGGCGGTTACACAGCTGTCACGGAATCGATTCCTGCGCGGGCTAATCTGCCCGCGTGGCTCTTGCAGCTGTTCCTGCGCCGGTGGCTATCCCCATTCCCCATGCCGGCGCCACAAAGATCGTCGTGGCGCGCCTCTGCGCCGCTGACTAGTATTTCAGCACGTGCCCCCGGTGCCCTTGCGGCGCCGGGGTTTTTCACGGGGCTTTACCTGTGGGCGCGCAGGGTGTTTTCTGATCCGCGATGCAGTGGAAAAGCCGCCATACCACCTTGTCCGAGGCCGTCGACGACTGGGCCGCGCGCGGGCTTTTGCCCGATGCCACGGCGCAGGCGCTGCACGCCGATATCGACGCGCAGGGCGGCGGCTGGGATTTCCGCGCGCTGATCGTCGCCTTCGGCGTGTTCTGCATCGGGCTGGCGGCGATCACCTTCGTGGCCGCCAACTGGTATCAAATTCCGCGCCCCGCGCGGCTGGGCCTGATCGGCGGCGCGCTCTGGGCTGCCTGGATCGGCGCCATCTGGGCCGGGCGGCGCGGGTCGGTGCCGTGGTTCGAGGGGCTGTCGCTGCTAGCCTGCGCCTTTTACGGCGCGGCGATCATGCTGGTGGCGCAGCTTTACCATATCCAGGGCGAGCCTGTGGAGGCCGTCTGGCTGTGGAGCTTGGGCACGCTGATCGCTGCGGCGCTTTTGCGCGCGGCGATGCCGCTGGCATTGGCGATTGCGCTGTTCTTCCTGTGGTTCAGCCTGTCGCTGACCCCCGATTTCGACCGGCCCAACCTGGTTTACCTTGGCGCCTGGGCCGTGGGCGCGCTGCTTTCGGCGCTGCTGCCCAGCCGCTTTTGCGGGCACCTGTCAGCGCTGGCGCTGATCGCATGGGTCGTCGTGTCGCTGATCCAGTCCGAGGCCGAGGTGCTGCCCACCATGCTGGCCACCGGCGCCGGTTTTGCGGTGGTCGCGCTGGTGCTGGCGTCGGCCGGGGCGGGGCGCTGGCTGCGCGGGTTCGAGGGTGCCGCGCTTTTTTATGCGCTGGCGCTGGTGGCGGGGCTTGTGCTTTGGCTGCACGTGGCCAATGCCGATTTCAGCCCCGCCACGCGCACGCCGCCCGGGCCGCAGCCCGTGCTGTTCGCCGCGCCGCTGGCCTGCCTGGCGGTGGCGCTTTGGGGCTACATGCAAGGTGCCGCCACGCGCTATGACCTTTGGGTGACGGTGATCTTTGCCGCATTGTTCACGATGCTTTTCGGCGAAACGCCCAACACCTGGCTGACCGCCGCGTTTGCCCTGGGCCTGTTCTTGTGGATCACGCGGATGGGCTGGCGGCTGCGCCTAAGGGCGCTGCGGGCGCTGGGGATCACGGGCTTTGTCGCCATGCTGCTGATCCTCTACGCGCAAACCCTGGGCACGCTGATCGGCACCGCGGGCTTTTACCTGGGCGCGGGCGTGATCCTGCTGGCCGGTGCGGCGCTGGCCCCGCGCCTGATGCGCAAACGGGGGCGGCCATGATCCGCCTGTCGCGCCGCCTGATCGGGCCCGCCGCCCTGCTGGCCGCCCTGGTGCAAACCGCCGCCGTGGGCAAGATGGTGATCGACCGCAATAGCCTGCTGCGCAACGGGGCCGAGGTGCGGCTGGAAACCGGTTTCATCGACCCGCGCGACCTGTTTCGCGGCCACTACGTGACCCTGCGGCTGGACATCAGCCAATTCAGCCAGGACAGCGTCGAAACCCTGGGCGATCCGCAGCTGGGACAGCCCGTCTGGGTCGAACTGGCCGAAGGCACAAACGGCTTTTGGCAACCAACCCGGCTTTACGCCGCACAGCCCGAGGCCGCCCAGGGCCCGGTTCTGAAAGGCACGCTGCTGGGCAGCTGGGGCGATCAATATACGCTGCGCTTTCCCATCGACCGCTATTTCGCGCCCGAACCGCAAGCCCTGGAGCTCGAGCAGCTGCGCCGCGACGACAAGCTGGGCGTCGTGCTGGCGCTCGCCCCCGATGGCACGGCGGCGATCAAGGGCCTGACGGTCGACGGGCGCGTGGTCTATACCGAACCGCTTTACTAGCCCCGCCTGCCTGCTACAGTCGCGCCCGAACTGACACCAAGGGGGCAAGACGATGGCAGCCGGCAGCAATATCCGCACCTATTTCGACGGCACATGGCACGAGGGCGACGCCCTGATCATCCGCGCCGCCGATCACGGTGCCTGGCTGGGTTCGGGCGTGTTCGACGGGGCGCGCTATGTAAATGGCCTCGCGCCCGACCTTGATGCCCATTGCGCCCGCGTCAACAACTCGGCCCGGGCGCTGGGCCTCACGCCCACCGTGTCGACCGAGGATATGGTGCAGATCGTGTGGGACGGTCTGGCCGCCTATCCCAAGGACACGGCCGTTTACATCCGCCCGATGTATTGGGGCATCGACGGCGACATGACCGCCATCGTCCCGTCCAAGGACACGACCGGCTTTGCCATCTGTCTTGAGGAAATCGCGATGGCCCCCGACAGCGCGTCCACCACGCTGGGCCACACCCGGTTTCGCCGGCCCGTCATGGAAAGCGCGGTGGTGAACGCCAAGGCGGGCTGCCTTTATCCAAATAACGCCCGGATGCTGCGCGAGGTGCGCGCGCGTGGCTTTGGCAACGCGCTGGTGGCCGACGCGATGGGCAACGTGGCCGAAAGCGCCACGGCCAACGTGTTCATGGTGCGCGATGGCGAGGTCTTTACCCCCATCGCCAATGGCACCTTCCTGGCCGGCATCACCCGCGCCCGCCACATGGCCAACCTGCGCGCCGATGGCGTGACGGTGCATGAAACCATCCTGACATTCGATGATTTCCAAGATGCCGACGAGGTGTTCCTGTCCGGCAACATGAACAAGGTCACGCCCGTGACCGCCTTCGAAGACACCCAATACCAGGCCGGTCCGATCACCCGCCGCGTGCGCGAGATGTACTGGGACTGGGCGCACAGCACCGGCTGAGGGATTGCGCCGCCTTCGGCGGCGCCGAATCGAGGGGCTCTGCCCCTCTTGGGCCTGCGGCCCAATTCACCCCGGAGTTTACCTGGCAAGATGAAGGGGCAATCGGGCGTCTGCTCCGGCCTGTTGCCACGCCGCGCCCGCTGCGCCATGATCCCCCGACAGGAGGCCCGATAGATGCGCAAGTTCATGGTGGTGCTGGATGACAGCCGCGAATGTCTGAACGCCATGCGGTTCGCCGCGATGCGCGCCGCCAGATCCGGCGGTGGGGTCGAGATCCTGTCGATCATCCCACCCGAAGAGTTCAACCACTGGATCGGCGTTGGCGATATCATGCGCGAAGAGGCGCGCGAGCGCATCCACGCGCATTTCGAGGTTTTCGCGAAATGGATGCGTGACAAGCAGAACATCGATCCGCATCTGGTGATCCGCGAGGGCGAGCCGGTGGCCGAGATCCTGGCGCAGATCCGCGAAGATCCGGAAATCGGCGTGCTGGTGCTGGGCGCGGGCACCGACAAGAAGGGACCCGGCCCGCTCGTCAGCCAACTGAGCAAGAACGCCGGCGCCCTGCCCGTGCCCGTCACCATCGTGCCGGGCGATCTGTCCAAGGAACGGTTGGAATCAATCACCTGAGGCGGCGCGCCTTGATCTGCCACAGAGCGCGTTCGCGGTGCGTATGATATCCGCGCCGAAGGAGGTGTTCTTATGCCCGCCGCAACCAACAAGGCCGATCTGCGCACCATAACCGAAAAAGAGTTCGCCAAGTTAGAGGCGCTGCTGGACAGCGTCGCGGTCAGCGCACGGCTTGCGCCCGACTCCAAGGCCGACGGCACCACGCTCAAGGATATCGTCGGGCACCGCGCCGCGTGGATCGACCTGTTCGTCGGCTGGTATGAACAGGGTCAGGCCGGGCAACCTGTCGACATTCCGGCGCCGGGGTACAAATGGAACCAGCTCAAGCAATTCAACGCCGACCTGCGTCAGAAACAGGCGTCGCTTGGCTGGGACGCGGCCCGCGCGCTTTTGCGCGACAACCACGCGCGGCTTTTGGACTTTATCGACCGGCACGACGATGCCGCGCTTTATGGCGCGCCGATGCCGGGCGGCGGCAATGCCTGGCCTGCGGGCCGCTGGGCCGAGGCCGCGGGCCCGGCGCATTACCGCTCGGCCGCGAAATATATCCGCGCCCGGCTGCGCGCGCTTGACGCGGCAAAATGAATCTGTGCGCGCCCTGTGGCCCAGTTTAGAACCGTTCCAAACCTTGACTCGGACCGCCCCGGGGCGCATATCAGGGGCAACCCCGGAAAAAGGTGCAAATCGCATGTTCATTCAAACCGAATCCACCCCCAACCCCGCGACGCTGAAATTCCTGCCCGGTCAGTCGGTGCTGGATGCGGGCACGGCGGATTTCCCCAATGCCGACGCGGCGGGCAACTCGCCGCTGGCCACCCGCATCTTTGCGGTCGACGGCGTGACCGGCGTGTTCTTCGGCACCGATTTCGTGACGGTGACCAAGGGCGACGCGGTGGAATGGGACCACATCAAACCCGCGATCCTGGGCGCGATCATGGAGCATTACCAGTCGGGCCAGCCCGTGATGGCGGGCGAGGCGCAACCAGGCTCGGGCCATGCCG
>JAASTF010000097.1 GCA_021767525.1 Paracoccaceae bacterium | reverse complement strand
GCCTTGGCCAGATCCTCGGCGCTGCGGGCGGCCAGGATGGGCCGGGCGCCTTCGCGGGCAAAGGCCAGCGCGGTTTCATAGCCGATCCCGCGCGAGCCGCCGGTGATCAGAACGGTTTTGTCTTTCAGTCCCAGGTCCATCTGCGCCCCTCCCAAGTTTTGTGTGGATGCGGCAGGATGTGCCGCGTTGCCCGGATTTGTCCAGCACGGACAGGGCTTTGATCTTGGCGCGGAAATGGCCAAGATGCGCGGGACGCGAATGGGAGGAGCAAGAATGAGCGATATGCAGGGGCGCAAGGCGCTGGTGACGGGCTCGGCCACCGGGCTGGGGCGGTCGATGGCGGTAAAGCTGTCCGAGCGGGGCGCGGATGTGATCGTCAACTACACCCGGTCAAGCGCCGAGGCCGAGGAGGCCGCCGATCTGTGCCGCGCGGCTGGGGCCGAGGTGCATGTGGTGCAGGCCGATGTATCGACGGCCGAGGGCGCGCGGGCGCTGGCCGACGCGGCGCAGGGCTGGGGCAAGCTGGATATTCTGGTGAACAACGCCGGCATCACGCGCCACGCGCGCGATCATTCGGAGCTCGACGCGCTGAGCCGTGACGATTTCCTGGATGTCTACGCGGTGAATGTGGTGGGCCCTTACCTGATGTTGCAGGCGGCCAAGCCCTTGTTGCAGGCGGGCCATGCCGCCAGCGGGCGTGCGGCGGCGGTTCTGAACACCTCGTCCATCGCGGGGGTCAAGGGGATCGGGTCATCTGTGGCTTATGCGGCGTCGAAGGGCGCGCTGAACACCATGACCCTGTCGCTGGCCCGCGCCTTGGCGCCCGAAATTCGCGTCAATGCGATCTGCCCCGGTTTCATCGGCACGCGGTGGTTCAGGGAGTCGATGGACGAAGCCGCGTTCGCCCGCAAAGAGGCGCAGGTGAAGGCCGCGACGCCGTTGCAGGCGGCCTCGGGGCCCGATGACATTGCGGATGCGGCGTTGTTCTTTTTGTCGGATGCCGCGCGGCACGTCACGGGCGAGACGCTGCTGGTGGATGCCGGGCTGCATCTGGGCCGCGCCGCGCGCTAGCGCCGGTGCGCGGGGCCGGTCAACGCGGCCCGGGCGGGGTGCCCGGGCCGGAACAACGACCTGTCAGCCGCGGCGGCGGCGCAGGGCGCCGAACCCGCCAAGACCGCCGAACGCGCCGATCAGCAGCAGCGCCGGCGCCGGCAGGGGCACGGCGGGGGCCATATCGGCGCTGACCGAATAGCCCACATTGGCCTGCTGGCCGTTCGACAAGGTGCCGTTGGCGGCGAACAGCGCAAAGACGCTATCGCCTTCGGCCAGGAACAGATCGTTGATCGACCCGGTCCCGGTGATCAGCGCACCCGAGCTGCTGCCCAACGTGAACGAGCGGTTGGCATCGCTTGGATCATCGTCCGAAGACACGCCAAAGGTGAAATCGTCGATGTCGTCTTCGGGGCCGGTGAAGGTAAAGGTGAAATCCAAAAGCAGGTCGCTGCCCGTGGCGGTGATCACCTCGGAATAGGTCGGGTTATCGACCGTCAGCGTGCTGCCGGAACTGGAAATGCTTTGCCCGGTACTGATGGTGACCGCACCGGCCATTACGGGTGCAGCCACCACGAGGGCGCTTGCAACCAGTGTTCGCAAGAACATGAAAACTCCTTTCTGTGGGGGGCAGGATGCCCCGGGGCCAAATCGTGGCGGGCCGGGCGCGGTTCCTGAGTTTTTGGTAATCGGCGATCACGATTTTCCGCGCGCCGGGTGGCGGACTCGCCCCGACACAGCGATTTTTGTGTAAGTCTATGGAATGACGAGGTTTTATTGGTGGTTTGGCCGGTGCCGCGATCAGCCTGGCCGCGGCCCGAATCGATTCGCCCTGGTCCGCGATGCGATTCGCCGGGCGGATCGTGAGAAGTTTACGCCAAGTCACTGACGGCTTATCGATTTTCCATTTTGTGGCGAAATGTCGCAATCGATGCTACCGTGAATTCATATTTGAATTTTTTTCAGGTTGCTGCTCATGACCCTTTTCCGCGCCACTCGTCTGGCTTTCGTTTCCCTTTTTCTTGCCCTTATCGCCTCGTCCGCGCTGGCCCAGGATCGCGCCGCGCCGGACCGCATGACATGCGAGGCGGTGCACAAGCTGGTGACCGAGCACGTCAATCCGAACCGCGACCGAAGCTTGCAGATTTTCGACCGCACGATCTGTGCCGATATCGTCAGCATGGACCAGATGCTGGTGTATAACCGCTTTGGCAGTTTCAACCCCTACGGGATGATCTATGCGCTGCGCCGCGACGTGGTGACGGTGGAAACACCGGTCAAGGCGATGGACGCGGATGGGTGCGACGGCGATCTGGGCATCGCCTATCACGGCGCGGGGCTGAAAGCGGGCCAGGTGCGGCTGCGCGATTGCAAGCGGCCCCGCCCGCTGACGCTGCGGGCGCGGGTGGGGGATATCCTGCACGTGCGCCTGACCAACCTGCTGCGCGAGCGCGGGCCCGGCTTTTCCGACACGTTCTGCACCGCGCAGAAATCCGACAGCGGCGGGCCCTTCGGCAACCTGTTCCACCAGTTGCGCCAATGGGTGAGCGAAGGCGACGACGTCCAGTCCGCTCATGGCGAAGTGTCCTGCGAGGTGCCCCAGCCGCGCCCCTCGGGCAAGCCCGACGGCAACTGGCCGCAAAGCCGCGGTGCCAACATGGCGATCCAGGGCCTGACCGCGTTCGGCATCGAGAACGGTCAGATCGTCGAGGCGCATGACGCCTGCAAGGGGCTGGACGTGATCGTGCCGGACACGGCGGTGGATTGCTATTACATGGTCGAGCGCGAGGGCCCGTTCTTCATGGCCAGCACCGGCGCGCCCTCGGGCGGCCAGGGCGATGGCGGCAGCCTGACCCACGGCCTGTTCGGCGCGGTCAACGTGCAGCGCCAAGGCACCGAGTTCTACCGCAGCCAGACCAGCCGCGCGACCTTTGACGCCGTGTGGAAGAAACAATCGGAAGACGGTCACGCCCGCGACGCCGGCGCGATCACCGACCAGGGTCGATACCAGGCCACGGCGCGCGATCGCGTGTCGGGCCAGGATATGCCGCTGCTGAACATGCTGCGCCCGGTCGATGGGCGGCTGAACACGGTCGATGCCGACGCCGCCGCGCGTCTTGGCACCTACGAGCTGGTGCATTCCGATCTGAACGCGATGATCGAGCTGCCGGAAAACGACGCCACCGGCCTGCGCGCGTTCCGCGAGCTGTCGGTGTTTTTCCACGACGAGCTGAAAACCTTTTACCCGCGCAATTTCGAAGAGCTGGGCGACTTTGCCGGTGGGCAACTTGCCGGCGTGCGCGACGGGTTCGCCGTCAATTACGGCGCGTCCGGCATGGGCGACATGCTGCTGGCCAACCGCAAGGGGATCGGCCCGGCGGCGAATTGCCTGGAATGCCTGTACGAAGAGTTTTTCCTGACTTCGTGGGCCAATGGCGACCCGGCGCTGCTGGAGCAGTTCAGCGAAGATCCGTCGAACGTGCACCATTCCTATCTGAATGACGCGGTGGTGTTCCGAAACTACCACGCCGGGCCCAAGGAAACGCATGTGTTCCACCTGCATGCGCATCAGTGGTTCGCGGGCAACGACAAGGGGCGGGGCAGCTATCTGGACAGTCAGACCGTCGCGCCGCAGCAGGGCTTTTCCTACGACATCTACGGCGGCGGGCTGGAAGTGTATCACAAGGGCGAGGCGGGTCTGCCCGGTTGGTATGAAACGCTGGGCTCGGGCAACCGGAACCGCACGGCGGGGGATTCGATCTTTCACTGTCACCTGTATCCGCATTTCGCCCAAGGCATGTGGGAGCTGTGGCGCGTCCATGACGTGCTGGAGGATGGCAGCCGCAAGCTGCCCGACGGGCAGTGGGAACCCACCCTGTCGCTGGCCGAAATGAGCCCCGAGGTGCGCGCGATGAAGCGGCCCGGCTCGGTCCACAAGGAAAGTGGGCGCCGGATCGTGCCCGGCGCGGGGTTGACGGCCAAGAACCTGGGCACACCGATCCCGGCGCTGGTGCCGCTGCCGGGTCAGGCCTGGCCGCTGCTGCCGACCTACACCCCCGGCGATGCCGAGCTGACCGCGGATGCCAAGGTCGACGCCGAGCGGCTGGACGAGATCACCGCCTTTCCCGGCTATCCGTTCTACATCGCCGGCGATCCGGGCCACCGCCCGCCGCAGGCGCCGATGGACATTGCGCGCGAGCTGGACAACAACGGCAATGTCACCGCCGAATACCTGGATGGCGGCCTGCCGCGCCACGTTGTGACCGATACCGCCGCGCGCGATCTGCCCTTCAAGGTGCCGGATGACGTGGCCAAGCGGCTGACCGTCGATCTGCCCACCGCGACCTCGCTGGCGGATGCGCTGGGCGATCCCGCGCAGATGCAGCGCGAGGCGTTGCAGAGCCAGATCGTCGCCACCGCGCTGGCGCTGGGCGATCTGTCGATGAAATTCAAAGAGGCCGAGTTGAAGCTGCTTGACTACGATGGCGAACCCATCGAGCGGACGGCGATGAGCTTTCACAACGACGGCCTGTTGATGGGCACCACGACAAAGCTTGCGCTGCAACGCGCCGATGGCAGCACCGCAGATTTCGTTCGCGAGGCGGGCAGTTATGAAACGCTGGGCGGGGCAGAGCTGTTTGCGGTGAACGCCGCGCCGCCGAAACCCGGCGCGCCCTTCGCAGACCCGTGCGGCGCGCCCACCGCCTATGGCACGCTTGAACGGGTGGACGCGCAGAATTACAATTTCGTCACGCCAAGCGGCTCGTTCCCGGTGTATTGGGTCGATGCCAACCTGGCCCCTGCGGGCACCGACGCGGCGGGCGATGCCGAGGTGTCGAACTGGGTGTCGCATTGGCGCACCGACGTGTTCGAGTTCGGCGCGCCGAAGTTGTTCTACAGCTCGGGCGGCAGCACGAACGTCATCACCCGCGACAACCTGGTGTCCGAGGACGATCCGTTCCTGAAGGGTTTGACCGGCACAAGGTTCACGCCCGATCCCGCGGTGGTGGGCTATCGCCGGTACGAAGGGTCGGCGGTGCAGGTGGACATGATCACCAACCGCGCGGGCTGGCACGATCCGCAGGCGCGCATCAACGTGCTGACCGCGCGTTCGGACGATTACAAGCTGGACCCCAACAACCCCAGTTCCAACCAGGGTCGGATTTCACCCAAGGTGACCGCCGACGAAGAGCCGTTCTTTTTCCGGGCGCTGTCGGGCGAGTGCATCGAGTTCCGCCACACCAACGAGTTGCCGAAAGAGCTGCAGCTGGACGATTTCCAGGTCAAGACGCCGACCGACACGATCGGCCAGCACATCCACCTGGTCAAATTCGACGTGACCTCGTCGGACGGGTCGGGCAACGGCTTTAACTACGAGGATGGCACCTTTGCCCCCGACGAGATCGCGGCGCGTATCTGCGCGGCCAAGAACGTCGACAGCATGGCCAGCAAGATCACCGGGTCGCGCCCGCCGGGCGCCAAGCTGATCCGCGAGGCCGAGGGCCTGTGCGAAAAGGTCGAAGTGACCGTCATGGGCGAAACAAAGGTTCATTGGCAGGTCAAGAAAAAGGAAATCTGGAAACTGCGCTTGTCGGATAACCGCGAGCTGTTCCAGACCACGACGCAGCGCTGGTTCGCTGATCCGATCCTGTCCGACACGCGTTCGCCCGATGACGAGGGCGGGGTGGGCAAGGCCGACCGCACGCTGCGCACGGTGTTCAGCCACGACCATTTCGGCCCGTCCTCGATCCAGCAGCACGGTTTTTACACCGCGCTGTTGATCGAGCCGCAATCGGCGCAGATCTGCGATGCCGATGGCAATGGCTGCACCCTGACGCGCAGCGATCGCCGGCTTGAAGACGCCACCGAAAAGGATGTCGGGGCGCGCAAGGTGATCGTCGATTTCATGTCGGCCGAAACCGACGAGCTGAGCTATCGCGAGTTTGCCCTGTCGATCGCGGATTTCGCGGTGCTTTACGATCCGCGCGACAGCTATACCGCCGCCGATCTTGAAAAGACCGTTTCGGGCGGTGACGCGATCCCGGTCAAGGGAATGGTGACGCTTTATTGCGAGGCGCTGCACGCGATCGCGGGCGATCCCGCGGCGATGGCCAAGATCTGCAAATCCGAGCTGGCAGAAAGCGGTGGGCTGTGGTCGGCGGCGGCCGGCAACGTGCCGCCGGCCTGGCTGGCCAACAAGCGGCCCGGCGACGATCCGGGGCATTCCGACGGCATGGCCGACGACCTGCTGGCCAAGATCGAGGTGCCGCTGCACGGCACCTACCTGCCGGCGGACCAGTTCCTGCGCGATTACCTGATCGAGTATCGCCGGATGGCGGCCGGACACGACCCCGCCGAGGGCCGGCTGGCCAGCCCGGTGGCACCGCCGATGCGGCCCGAAAGCATCTCGGTCGATCACCACGATCCCTACCTGGTGAATTACCGGGGCGAGCCGCTGCCGCTGCGCATCGGCATGGACAGTTCGGCCGGGTCGGATTGTGCGCTCAAGGACCTAGATCACTGGGAAAGCCAATTGCTGACCGGCGTGACCGAGCGTTGCACGATCAGCGAACAGAAACCCAACGAGCCGGGCGATCCCGCCAACGTGTTCCTGACCCATTACCACCAGGATCCGGTCACGCCCATCCTGCGCAGCTATGACAACGAGCCGGTGCAGATGCGCCTGATCCAGGGCGCACAAGAGGTGCAGCACACCTTTACGATCGAGGGCGTCAACATCACCCGCCACATCGACCAGGCGTTCCCGGCCGACAGCATCGTGCCGGACGACACGACGCCGCGGGCGACGCTGGCGCGCAGCTGCGAGCTGGGCCTGGGCGCCCAAAGCGCGGTGCAGATGGCGCGCGCGGGCCGACCCGATCAATACCGGGAATGGGCGCGCAGCGGCTCGGGCGTGTTCACCGATCCCGACGACCAGAAGTTCTGGAAGGATTTCGAGAACCAGCTGGCCAATTGCTTCAACACCGAGGGGCGCATCGCCGCGCAGGAAATCGGCATTTCAGAGCATTTCGAGTTCCGCACCGGCTTCATGCATGACAACAACTTTGTCGGCCTGGGCGAAGAAGTGCGCCGCCTGGCCCTGCGCGAAGGCGCGCTGACCACGGTGAGCGAGCTGCGCGACGCGGTTGTGGACCTGCGCGAATACGTGCTGCTGCGGCGGCAGGTGATGGACACGCCGTTCCATTTCGGCTCGCAGGATGCGCTGTGGAACGGCGCCTGGGGCCTGGTGCGCGTGGCGATCGATACGCGGCGCTATGCGCTTTATGGCAAGGTGCAGGAACAGATCGACGCGGTTCTGCCGCGCCTGAACGCGCTGGCCGAAGAAACGCCTGACGCACCGCCCAGCCAGGAGGACCTGGACCTGCTGCGCCCGCTGATCGAGGCGCCGCTGGACACCGCGCGCGAACGCTTTCCCGACATCTCAACAGGCAAGGCGATCACCGAGCTGCGCCAGACGATCCCCGGCAACCGCGCCCAGGCCGAAGTGCCGGAATTGCCGCCGCTGGCCGATTACGAGGGCCAGGCCCTGCGCGAGAACCTGTCGGTGTCGCCGGAACGCGCGCCCAACATGCTCAAGCGGTTCGATCTGCCGCAGGATATCCAGCGGATCGACCCGGCCGAGCGGTTCAACCGTTTCTCGCAGGACCTGTTCGAACGGCTGAAGCCGCAAAAGGGCAAGATCCACAAGTACAAGCCCGTGGCCGAGTGCCCGTCCTTCGCGCCGCGTGTCTATACCGCCGTGGTGGCGATCGAAACGCGCACTGCTTTCAAGGACCGGCCGGCCCGCAGCCACACCACGAACTATTCGAAAGAGGTGTTCGACCAGGACGGGTTGTTCTTTGCGCTGCTCGATCCGCGCCGGATCCTGAATGGCGATGATCCCGCCAGCGTCACCGACGACATGATCCGCGATCCGCAAAGCTGGGTCAGCATCTCGCGCCAGCACCTGATCGACGAGATCACCAAGGTCTATGACCGGCCCGAGCCGCTGGTGATGAACGTCAAGGCGGGCGATTGCGTCTTTGTCACCGTGCTGAACGCGCTGGGCCGCCAGGACAGCCTGATCGGCGGGTTGGCGGACGCGACCGGCGATGCCGAGATGCCGCCGATCACCTCGCTCAATGTCGAGCGTGACTGGGGCGACGATACCGGCAGCGGCGGCTATCTGGCCGTGGCCGCAGACCGTGACCGCCGCAAGGATGCCGAGCCCTCGGCCCGGCTGGCGCTGTCGCTGCCCTTGCCGGTTCTGACGCGGCAATCCAGCTATGCGCGCCCCTATGGACGCAATCCGGTCTGGGCGTTGGACGGGGTCGATGCCGATCTGCGCAGCGACAAGACGCTGAGCATTCTTGACCTGCCGAACCGGCTGAACAAGCCGCGTATCGCGCAGATCGAGCAGTTCGAATTCTACGCCGGCCTTGCCTTTGCCGATTACGAACGCGCCGCCAGCCCGGCGCCCTTCGTGGGGGCGAACCTGTCGGTGTCGGATCGCTTTATCGCCGATCTGAACCGTCCGGGCGGTATCGTTCTGCCCGATGGGCTGGGCCAGTTGCCGCTGAACGGCGGCACGGTGGCCGAGCGGGTCAGCGCCCTGCAATCCGACCGCGCCACGGCCGAACGCCAGCTGGAACAGGTGATCACCCGCGTCACGCAGGAAACCCCCGCGCTGGCGCCGTTCCTGTCGCCGCGCCTGCAGCGTGACCTGAACACCCTGATCGCGCCGCAGATCGAGCGCGAGATCAACCTGGAAGAGCCGCAATTGCGCATCGTGCCCGAGATCTTCGAGCCGCTGCGCGCGCCGCAGCTTGACGGGCAGGGCGTCAACCTGGGCGGCCGTCTGACCACCGGGATCGAGGTGATCGACGCCGGCCGTCTGACGGCGCAGGCCCTGGCCGGCAATATCGGCCGGGTGCGCGATCTTGGGCTGACGGTGACGGTGCCTGATCCCAATGCGATCGAGCCGCAGGTGGTGGCGATGGACGAAGCGTTCATCCAGTTGGTCGAGCGTGGCCTTGTCACCGAGGACAAGGCCGATGCCATCGCAGCCGACATCGCCAACGCGACCGAGGGCTATGTCAAGAACCTGGCCGAGCTGAAAGGCACATTGCTGGGCAGCGGCACGATCCGGCGCAAGCTGTCGACCAATTTCGTGCCCTATGCCTTTGGGGCGCTGCCGGTCAAATCCTTCGGCGATGTCATCGGCCATCCCACTCACGGGCTGATCGGTGCGATCACCGTGGTGCCGCAAAACGCCGCGATCAACGGCACCCGCGCCCCGCGCTTGCCCTTGCCGGGGCCGGCCTGTATCGACCGGTTGGTGCGGCCGCGCGGCGTCAAGGACGCAGTGCTCCGCCTGTCGGACCTGCCGCTTGATCTGGCGCAGGCGGTCAGCCGTGATCGCCTGGTGGCCAAGCCCTGCTTGTCTTACGTGATCGTGCCGAACAAGTCGGCGCGCCCGATGTGGACGGCCGAGCTGTCGGCGCGCGGGCCCGGTGGCCGCGAGGGGCACACCATTCGCCAGTTCACCCTGTTCTGGCAGGACGGTCTGAACCAGCGCGACCGGCGCACCGGCGACAGCCACCGCCTGAGCGGGGTCGAGCAGCGCATCGTGGCCCATTGCCCGGTCTGTGACGACAGTTATGACTTTGGCGACAAGGGCGTCAGCTATCTGTCCGAGCCGTTCAACGTGCGCCTGCGCAACCGCAACGGATCGCCCGGCGACCTGCCGATCGGCGACAACCTGAACACCCGACAGTTCGGCGCGCAGTTCTTCCGCCTCGAACCGGGCGAGATCCCGTCGGAAACCCAGGCGCCGTTCCCGGTGCTGCGCGCGACCGAGGGCGAGCAGGTGGTGGTGCATGTGGT
>JAASTF010000096.1 GCA_021767525.1 Paracoccaceae bacterium | reverse complement strand
GTCTGCCCGCGCGGCGCGGTCGATCTTGCCGTGGCCTATCACACCCGCGGCGATGACGAGATGATCCGCCGCATCCACGCCGAAGACCTGAGCAGCCTGCGCTTTCGCGACCGCGTGGCCGCCGCCGTGCGCTTTCGCATCGAAGCGGCCGAAGACAAGGAAATCGTGCGCCGGGGCACCACGCTGTTCGCGCTGCCGCAATACGCGCCCGACGGGGCCAAGGCGATCTGGGGCACCGCCGACAAGATCTGGACCGCCCTGGGCGACCGCTCGGACGATGTGAACTGGTACACCAAGCGCACGATCCTGTCGGGCGTCTACAGCAGCGCGGTTCTGTATTGGCTGGGCGACGAAAGCGAAGGCAACCAGAAAACGTGGGAGTTTCTGGATCGCCGCATCGACGACGTGATGCAGTTTGAAAAGGTCAAGGCCAAGCTGAAGGACAACCGCGCCTTCAACACGATCTTTGCCGGCCCGCTGGCGCTGATCGGGAAAATCCGCGCGCCGATGCGCGTGCCCGACGATCTGCCGGGGCAATGGCGCGACGGGTCGTGACCTGCGCGACCGCACAAACCGGCATCGGACAAGGTGGCCTTTCGCGCGGCCTGTGATACGACTTGGCCAATCTAGCAAGAATAAGGATCGACTCTCATGAGCGAAACGATGCGCGCCGTCGAGATCAGCGAACCGGGCGGCCCCGAGGTTTTGAAACCTGCCGAACGGCCCCGCCCCACGCCCGGGCCGGGCCAGGTGGTCATCAAGGTGCATTGGGCCGGTGTGAATCGCCCCGACGCCCTGCAACGCGCAGGAAATTACGCGCCGCCCCCCGATGCCAGTGACCTGCCGGGGCTGGAAGCGTCTGGTGAAATTGCGGCGCTTGGCGAAGGCGTCAGCGACTGGGCTTTGGGTGACAAGGTCTGCGCCCTGCTGCCCGGCGGCGGCTATGCCGAATACGTGGCGACACCTGCCGCCCATTGCCTGCCCGTTCCCGCAGGCATGGATATGCGCGAAGCCGCCTGCCTGCCCGAAACCTATTTCACGGTCTGGACCAACGTGTTCATGCGCGGGGCCTTGAAAGCGGGCGAACGGTTTTTGGTGCATGGCGGCGCCAGCGGCATCGGCACCACGGCGATCCAGCTGGCCCGAGAATTCGGCGCCCGCGTTTTCACGACCGTCAGCAGCCAGGAAAAGGCCGCCGCCTGCGCCGATCTGGGGGCGCATCGCACGATCATCTACAACGACGAGGATTTCGTCGAGGTGATTAAAGAAGAAGGCGGTGCCAACCTGATCCTGGATATGGTGGGCGGGCTGTATATCCCCCGCAACCTGCGTGCGCTGGCCGATGATGGCCGCCTTGTGCAGATCGCGTTTTTGCAAGGGCCAAAGGTCGAGGTGAATTTCGGCCAGTTGATGCGCCGCCGCCTGACGATCACCGGCAGCACCCTGCGCCCGCAAAGCGATCTGGCGAAGGCGGAAATCGCCTCGGAATTGCGCAAGCATGTCTGGCCGCTATTGGAGGCCGGCAAAGTTGCCCCGGTGATGGACAGCGAATTCCCATTGGACAAGGCGGCCGAAGCACATGCCCATATGGAAGAAAGCAAACATATCGGGAAAATTGTGCTGAAGGTCGCGTAATTCCCGCATTACGTGGAAATGACGCCGAAATACCCCGCCATTGTCATGGCGGGGCTTTTTATTCTTGAAACATAGCGATAAATCGCCGACCGCTTGCATTTGCCCCAACGGCAATCGCAGTTTGGTATAGTGTCCTGTCACTCACGGTGTGCCGGCGGAAATGTTTCACCCGCCCGGCACAAGCCCAATCGGGCGATTTGGAAATGGAAAAGATCATGAATTTCAAACTTGATGATATGTCGCTGGATGAATTGCGCGCCCTGCGAAAGCAGGTCGATCGCGCCATCGACCACTACAAGGAACGTCAGCGCCAAAAAGCTCTGGCCGAGCTTGAGGCAAAAGCCAAGGAAATGGGGTTCAGCCTGAATGACCTTGTCGGCAGCGGCAAGAAATCCAAGCGCAGCGCCGGTGTGCCCAAGTATCAGCACCCCGATGATCCAATGACCACCTGGACAGGCCGCGGCCGTCGCCCTGACTGGGTCAAAGAGGCGCTGGCAAAAGGCAAATCGCTGGACGATCTGCTGATCTGACGAAAAGGCCGGGCAGAATTGACCCGGCCTTTTTCGTTTCATTCGATGGCGCTCTGGCTGAAATTCGCTTTAGCGCACCGGGTCGAACAAGGCATTCTGCATCGTGCAGTCGCGCACGACATCGCGGCCGCAGGGCACGGGTTGCAGCTCTTTCGACAGGCACAAACGCGCCTCTTGGATGCGGCCATCCTTGCAGGTGATGGTCAGCATGTCGGGCTCCCATTGCGGGTTTGCCTCAATAAATGCTTGCTCGATCACCTTGGCAGGCAGGCGCACGGGTTTGTCCAATTGCCGGAAAATGGCCGGGCGGTTCACCGCCTCATAGGCGCGGCGCGCGGTGGCGTAGTATTCGGCCGGCGAAAGCCCCGAGCATGTGCCGTGCTTTTTCCATTGATACCAGGCCAGGCCGCTTGTGCCCATGATGTCGGCCATGTCCCGGGTCATGGCGCGGGTGGGCTGCGGATAAGGACTGCGGCAGTCTGATGGCCAGCCGCGATGATATTGCGGCCACAAACCGTGCAGAACCCAGCCGAAATCGCGCGATGCGTCGCATTGGGGCGAATTGCGCGCGTCGCCTTCGATGGCGCACCATGTCGGCGACCAGCTGAGCGACAGAACGTAGTAATCGAATTGCCCGGGCCGGTCATTCTCGGCCCCGGCCGGCAGGGTCGTGCCAAGCATCAGGCACAGCAGGGCGATCAGGCGCATTCACTCTTTCCTTATTCGATTTGGGCCACTATACAGGCGCCAAGTTCCCCAACAATGGAAACCCGCCCGCCCTGGGCAGCCGTTTTCCGGCAACGGGAAAGATTTGAGTTCAGGAGAGCTGAGATGAACAAACCGATCATGGCAAAGGCAACCGCCGTCTGGCTGGTCGACAACACCACGCTGACCTTCAAGCAGATCGCCGATTTCACCGGCATGCACGAGCTTGAGGTTCAGGGCATCGCCGATGGCGATGTGGCCGCCGGCGTCAAAGGGTTCGACCCGATTGCCAACAACCAGCTTGAGCAAGACGAGATCACCAAGGGTGAATCCGACCCGCTGTACAAGCTGAAGCTAAAGCACAACCCCGCCGCGGTGGGCGAGGAAAAGCGCCGCGGCCCGCGTTACACCCCGCTGTCCAAGCGCCAGGACCGTCCGAACGCGATCCTGTGGCTGGTCAAGTTCCACCCCGAGCTGACCGACGCGCAGATTTCGAAACTGGTGGGCACGACCAAGCCGACGATCCAGTCGATCCGCGAGCGCACGCACTGGAACATCGCCAACATGCAGCCGATCGACCCGGTTGCCCTGGGCCTGTGCAAACAGTCCGAGCTGGACGCCGCTGTGCAGAAAGCCGCTGAAAAGCGCGCCAAGGAAGGCCACGCGATGGACGACGACGCACGCCGCAAGCTGCTGTCGACCGAACAGTCGCTGGAAATGGACGAAAGCCCGCGCGTGCCGACCGCGATCGAAGGTCTGGAAACCTTCAGCCTGAAGGATGATGACGACGAGCAGGAGAAGGAAAAGGAAGTCCTGGACGCGGACAGCTTTTTCAACCTGCCCGATAGCTCGGACGAGGACGACGAGGACGAGGACGATCGGCGCTGATCTTTCAGGACCGTCAGAAATCCGAAAGGCCCGATCCAGCGATCGGGCCTTTTTCGTGTAACCTTGGCGCGCGTGCACCGGAAAGCAGCCACAGCGCAAAGGCCAGTTCGGTCACAAGCGGCAGCACATAAGCCGGTTCAAAGCCTGCGGCCAGCCCCGGTGCGACCACCCGCAGCACGCTGCCGATGGCATAGATCACGCCCGATGCGATCAGACCGATACCCAGCCAACGCAAGCCCGCCCGCAACAGCAAAAGCCCCGTCGCGATGCAGGTGACAGCGAAAAAGGTAAGGGAAAGGTCGTAGCCTGCGCTGTGCACCGCCAGCAATCCCTGCGCCTGTGCCGGCTGCCCCGCCGCCGCCAGCAGCCAGGCCAGCCCGGCAAGAATACCCGCCGCCTGCACCAGCCGAAACAGGCTGGCCGTTGCAGCCAGCCACGGACCAAGCGGACGCAACAGCGCGAAAAGCATGAGCGCAACCGCCACGTCTGCCAGCGCCATCGTCAGGTCGGCCAGAACCGACAGGCGCACCTGAGCGACCTCGTCCGGGCCGAAGAAAGCGGTTTCGCGCAGGGGCGTGCGCAGAAAGACCTCGGCCGCGATGCCGCAAACGATAATCAGCAGGTAAAGCGCCCCTGCCAGGCGCGGCGCAACGGGCATGGCGGCCCCTTTCCTTTGTCGATGGCAACAGTCTAGCATGGGTCAACGGAAATGGCTTGGTTCGGGGGCCGCCCATGCATATCGCGATTGTCGGCGCGGGAATGATCGGCGCAGCGGCGGCCCGGCACCTGGCGCTGGGCCATCATCACGTCACCCTGATCGGCCCGGCAGAGCCCGCCAATCCGCACCAGCACACCGGCGTCTTTGCCAGCCATCATGACGAGGGGCGGATCACCCGTGCGCTTGATCCTGACCCTTTCTGGTCGCGCGCCGGGCGGGACAGTATCGCCCGGTATGACCAGATCGCCCGGGCGGGTGGCATCGGCTTTTTCACCCCCGTTGGATGCGCGATTGCCGGCCCTGCCGAAGGCGGCGCCATCGACACGGTGGCGGCAACCGCCGCGGCGCAGGGCGTGGCGTGTGACGATCTGACGGATACGACGATTGCCGCCCGATTTCCTACGTTTTCTTTTCCCACCGGCACCCGGCTGTTGTTCGAAGGTGAATCGGCAGGGCATATCAGCCCCCGGCGGCTGGTCGCGGCGCAGATCGCAACTGCGCGGGCGGCTGGTGTGCAAGTGGTGCGATCGCAGGTTTTGGCGCTGGACGAGGACAAGGCCGGCGTCACGATCCGGTACAGCGATGGCACGGTCCGCGCCGACCGGGTTCTGGTTGCCGCGGGCGGCTATACCAACGCGATCCTGCCCACGCCGCTGCCTCTGCAAGTGCGCGCCCGCACCGTCACGATGATGCAGCTTGACGCGGGCGAAGCACGCCGTCTGGCCAAACTGCCCAGCCTGATCTGGTTGGCGCGAGATGGCCACCGGCCCTATCTGCTGCCGCCGATCAAGTATCCCGATGGTCAGGTTTATTTGAAAATGGGCGGCGACCGACACGAAAACGTGCTGCCGGATGATGCGGCATCGCTTGGGCATTGGTTTCGTTCGGGCGGCGATGCAAAGGTGGGCGAGATGCTGCTGGACCTGACGCATGAGCGCATCCCGGGCCTGCGCGTGGTGCGGCATTTCACGGTGGCCTGTATCACCACGTTCTCGGAAACCGGCTATCCCCTGATCGGCCCGGTCGGGCCGCGCATTCACGTGGCGACCGCGGGTTGCGGGAAGGCCGCCAAAAGCAGCGATGAGTTGGGACGGCTGGCAGCTCTATCCGTGACCGATCAGCCGCTGCCGGATTGGGCGCAGGTGGCCGTGCTGTGACCGGGTGCGTCTAGATCGATTTGCGCGCGTTCAGCGCGGCGGCGATGGTGCCGTCATCCAGGTAATCCAGCTCGCCGCCGATGGGCACCCCTTGCGCAAGCGAGGTCAGCGTGACCTGCCCCTCTAGCTGGTCGGCGATGTAGTGGGCGGTGGTCTGTCCGTCGATCGTGGCGTTCAGGGCCAGGATCACCTCGGACACGGACTCGGTGCTGACCCGGTCGATCAGCTTGGGGATGCGCAGCTGTTCGGGGCCGATCTGATCCAGCGCCGACAGCGTGCCGCCCAGAACGTGATACCGGCCCTTGAACACCTGCCCGCGTTCCATTGCCCACAGGTCGGCCACGTCCTCGACCACGCAAATCTGGCCATTGGCCCGCTTTTCGCTGTCGCAGATGTCGCAAATATCGGTGGTGCCGATATTGCCGCAATTCAGGCACTCGCGCGCTGTGGTGGCGACCTGGCCCATCATCTCGGCCAGGGGCTGCATCAGCAGCGCGCGCTTGCGGATCAGGTGCAGGACCGCCCGCCGTGCCGAGCGCGGCCCCAGCCCGGGCAGCTTGGCCATCGCGTCGATCAACGCCTCGATATCGCGGGTGGAATTCATGGCCGTGCGCCCGTGGCCCGGGACAGGAGCGAGGGGCCAGCCCCTCGCACTCCCCGGAGTTTATCTGGCAAGATGAAGATCAGAACGGCAGGTTCATGTCCTTGGGCAGACCCAACTCTTCGGTCAGCTTGGCCATTTCCGCCTGTGCGCGTTCCGCGGCCTTGGTCTGGGCGTCCTTGATGGCGGCGAGGATCAGGTCTTCGACCACTTCCTTGTCGTCGCCGTTAAAGATCGACGGGTCGATATCCAGGCCCTTCAGCTCGCCCTTGGCGGTGCAGGTGGCCTTGACCAGGCCGGTTCCCGCCTCGCCCTCGACCATCATGGTGGCCATCTGCTCTTGCAGCTCGGCCATGCGGGTCTGCATCTGCTGTGCCTTTTTCATCATCCCGGCCATATCGCCAAGACTGCCCAAACCTTTCAGCATCTCATCTCTCCTGACTGGCGCGGCTGGCTGCCGCGTTTGTTCACATATCGCAGCGCGACCCGTTCGGGACAAGGGGCGGCACGCCTGGGCGGGCCTAAGCGCCTTAATCCTCTTCGAACGGGTCCCACTCGTCCTCGACCTCGGCCAGGGCTTCGGTCTGGGCCTGCGCCTCTTTTTCTTCGGGTGTGCGGATCGCGGTGATCCGCGCCTCGGGAAATTTGGACAGGACCGCCTGCACCAGCGGATGCGCCTCGGCCTGCTGTTTCAACGCCAGCTCGGCCGCGTCGCGGCGCGCGGCGATGGTTTCGGCCCCGCCTTCGTTCACAAGCGTCACGGCCCAGCGGTTGCCCGTCCAGCGTTGCAGCGCGCTGCCCAGCCGTTGCGCCAGGTCGTGCGGCGCGCGATCGGTCGGAACGAATTCGATCCGACCGGGGCGATAATTGGCCAGCTGCACGCAGGTTTCGACCTCGACCAGCAACTTTACGTCGCGGTTGGCGCGGATCAACTCGACCACGTGATCGAAGGTGGGAAAGCGCGCCAGCGCCTGTTCGGCATCCTGCGCCACCGCCGCCACCGGGCCGCCCCCGCCAAAGGCATGGGGTCCGCTGCCGCTGTTGTGCGTGGGTGCGGGCGTGCCCTGGGCGTTTGTTGTCTGGCCGCCTGCCTGCCCGACAGGCGCACCGCCACCGCCCGGCCCGGGTGCGGGGGGCGGCGCATCTTTCAGCTTGCGCACCAGCTCTTCGGGACTGGGCAGTTCGGCCACATGGGTCAGCCGGATCACCGCCATTTCGGCGGCCATCATCGCGTTGGGGGCATTCGCAACCTCGTCCAGCGCCTTGAGCAGCATTTGCCAACTGCGGCTAAGCACGCGCATCGGCAGCGCCTCGGCCATCTGCTGTCCACGGGCACGTTCATCGGGGCTGACGGTCGGATCGTCGGCGGCCTCGGGCGTGATCTTGACCACGGAAATCCAGTGCGTGATCTCGGCCAGGTCGCGCAGAACGGCCAGCGGGTCGGCACCGTCGGCATATTGCGCGCCCAGTTCCGACAAGGCACCGGCGGTGTCGCCCTTCATGATCATATCGAACAGGTCCATCACCCGGCCGCGATCGGCCAGGCCCAGCATGGCGCGCACCTGGTCCACGCCCGTTTCGCCGGCGCCATGGCTGATCGCCTGATCCAGCAGCGATGTCGCATCGCGCGCCGATCCTTCGGCCGCGCGGGTGATCAGCGCCAGCGCATCCTCGGCGATCTGGGCACCCTCGGCATCGGCGATCCGGCGCAACAGGCCGATCATCACCTCGGGTTCGATCCGGCGCAGGTCGAACCGCTGACAGCGCGACAGCACGGTGACCGGCACCTTGCGTATCTCGGTGGTAGCGAAGATGAACTTCACATGGGCCGGGGGCTCTTCCAGCGTCTTGAGCAGCGCGTTGAACGCGCTGGTCGACAGCATGTGAACTTCGTCGATGATATAGATCTTGTAGCGCGCGGATGCAGCTCGATAGTGCACGCTGTCGATGATCTCGCGGATGTCGCCCACGCCGGTGCGGCTGGCGGCGTCCATCTCCATCACGTCGACATGGCGACCTTCCATAATGGCGACGCAGTGTTCGCATTGCCCGCAAGGATCGGTGGTGGGGCCGCCGGTGCCATCAGGACCAATGCAGTTCATGCCCTTGGCGATGATCCGGGCGGTGGTGGTCTTACCTGTCCCGCGGATGCCGGTCATGATGAACGCCTGCGCGATGCGATCCGCCGCGAAGGCGTTTTTCAGGGTGCGCACCATCGCATCCTGGCCCACCAGGTCGGCAAAGGTTTCGGGCCGGTATTTCCGGGCCAATACCTGGTAGGCCTGCTTTTCCGTCTCGCTCATGCCAATGGGTCCTGGGGTGGGGTGGATCGACCCTGCCAAACTAGTGCCGCGCAAGCCCAAGGTCCACCGTGGATCGCGCCGCCTTATTGTTGCCACCAGCGAAACGGCCAGTTGCGAAATACTCCACAAGACAGGCAAAAGCCCTGTGTGGTATACGAAAGGGCTTTTCGGAGGAACGAGTAATGATGGCAATTTTTCTTTTGCTGGGTGTAGGTTTGGCCGTTTCTGCCATCGCCCTGTCTGGCGATGATGGCGACGACGGCGCCGGGGCAGAACCCCAAGAGCTGACCGAAGGCGACGACCAGGTGATCGGCGCCGATTATCGCGGCGGCGCCGAATCCTATCTTGCCGACCTGGTGGCCGAGGGCGAATTGAGCCAGGCCGAGGCCGATGCGTTTCTTGCCGAAACCCTGTTTCCGGATAGCCCGGTCAACCTGGATGCCGGTGCCGGCGACGATGCGATGCTGGGCACGGCGGGCGATGACACGCTGCTTGGCGGCGTGGGCAACGATTATATCGCCGGCGGGGCGGGTGACGATTTGGTGGTGCTGGGCGATGGCGAAGATGTCTATGGCATCGACGAACGCTCGGCGTCGCTGCCCGACGACATTCTGTTCTTCCCCGTCGATTCGGGCCTGTTCGGCAGCGAAGAAGACTATGAAGGCGGCGATGATACGGTTGTGGGCGGCGCTGGCAATGACGCCATTTCCGACAGCTACGGCGCGAACGAGATCAACGGACAGCAGGGCGACGATTTCATCATCTCGGTCGATCAGGACGGTCTGACGCCCGACACGGTTCTGGGCGGGCACGGCGACGACATTCTGGTGGTCGACCAGGGCGACCTTGTGAACACCTCGCTCGGCGCGGACCTTGTGACCGTCGATCTGTTCGCTGGCGTGGCCGCCGAATACCAGGTGGTCACGATCGACGATTTCGACCCGTCGCAAGATCGGATCGAGCTGGAAGGCGCGTCGGAATTGCTGCGCGGCCCGGCGCCCAGCGGCCCCGACGACGTGGTGGAAAACCCTGTCACCGTCACCGACCTCGAAGATGGCAGCGGCGCGGTGATCAGCGTGAATGGCATCCCGGTCGTGGTCGTGATCGGCGGCCAGGGCATGACCATTGGGAACGTCCTGATCAGCACCTGACACGCAGCAATGCCTTTGTGTGCTTGCCAGAAGCGGTGGTTTCGCTAACCTGCCCCAGTGGCGCGGCGCGATTGGACCGCGCGATTATGGCACCGGGGGGATGGCCATGCGTTTGAAAGGTGTGCGCGGTAGCCGCAATATCGAGGATCGTCGCCGGCAAGGCGGTGCGGCGCGGGCCGGCGGGATTGGCGGCGTGGGCCTGCTGGTGATCCTGGCCGTCGGGTATTTCGCCGGTATCGACGTGACGCCGCTTTTGCAAGGCCAGGCGCCGGGCGGCCAAGCGACACAAACCCGCCAGATCAGCCCCCAAGAGCAGCGCGC
>JAASTF010000095.1 GCA_021767525.1 Paracoccaceae bacterium | reverse complement strand
GCGTCGAGGATCGAAAAGAAATACCAGGTCATCACCGGCAGCAAAATCACCGTCCATCCGCCCTGCAGCGCCCCCAGCCACGCCACCGGGATCAGCAGCAGCGACAGCCAGAATGGCAGGGCATCGCGCAGCTGCGCGGCGCGGGTTTCGGGGATCTGGATAAAGCCATCGGTCATCTTACCGGTCCTCAGCAAAGCCCGTGCTGTCTGCGGCAAAGGCGCCACGGGCAAGATCGAACACCTTGCGCATGGCGGTGGGCAGGTCCGACGGGCGAAATTCGTGCCTGGATACGAAGTGCCCGCGTTCCGGCGCCGCGTCAACGGGCAGGTCCGCGATCAGGACCTTAAGCCGCAAGTGGAAATGGGTGAAGGTGTGCCGCGCCTCTTCCGGCAGCATCTGCCAGTCGGCGGGCAGGGGCGGGGCCTTGACGGGCTGCACCTCGGCCCAGTCGCTGACGGGCCAGCCCAGCATACCGCCCAAAAGCCCGCTGTCGGGCCGCCGCTCCATCAGCCAGGCGCCGTCGGCACGCCGCCCCACATAGGCATAGCCCACGCGCACGGGTTTGGGTTTTTTCGGCAGTTTCAGCGGCAGGTCGGGCGCGGTCCCGGCGAGGCGGCCACGGCAAGGCGCGCGCCAGGGGCATATGCCGCAGGCCGGGTTGCGCGGCGTGCAGATGGTGGCGCCCAGGTCCATGACTGCCTGTGCGTAATCGCCGGGGCGTGTGTCGGGCGTCAGCCTCTCGGCCAGCTGTGTCAGTTCCTTTTTCGCGGTGGGCAGGGGCGTGGCCACGTCATAAAGCCGCGCCATCACCCGTTCCACGTTGCCATCGACCACGGTTTCGGCCCGGTCGAACGCGATGGCGGCGATGGCGCTGGCGGTGTAGGGGCCGACGCCTGGCAGCTCTTGCAGGGCGGCGCGGGTGTCGGGAAAGCGGCCGCCATGCTGATCCACCACGACACGCGCGCATTTCAGCAGGTTGCGTGCGCGGGCGTAGTATCCCAGCCCCGCCCATTCAGCCATCACCTGGGTGTCTTCGGCGGCGGCCAGGTCGGCCACGGTGGGCCAGCGCAAGGTGAAGCGGTGGAAATAGTTGCGCACCGCCGCGACGGTGGTTTGTTGCAACATCACCTCGGACAGCCACACGGCATAGGGATCGGGCCGCTGGCCCGCCCGCCGGTCGGCGGGCGACACGCGCCACGGCATCGCGCGGGCATGACGGTCATACCAGTCCAGCAAATCCTGGGCCCTGGGCTTGTCACGCAATCTTTATCCCTCCGTGTCGGCGGTTTCTGTGGCACCCCGCGTAGCAATCCCTAGAATAGGGCGCAACGCAAGGAGACAAGCCATGTCGCGCGACACGGGACGGACATACGGGGTGCGCCACGCCTCGACCCTGTTGCAGACGCGCATTCGCCGTGCAAGCGAAGGGCGCGGTTTTGCCGTCAGTCGCCTTCTGACCCATTGGGACGAGGTGGTGGGCCAGGATCTGGCAGGCATCGCCCGCCCGGTCGAGGTGAAATACGGCCGGCAGGGCTTTGGTGCCACGCTGACGGTGCTGACCACCGGCGCGCAGGCCCCGATGCTTGAGATGCAGAAGGAAAAGCTGCGCGAAAAGGTGAATGCGGTTTATGGCTACAACGCCATCGCCCGCGTGCGGATCACCCAAACCGCGCCCACCGGCTTTGCCGAGGGGCAGGCGCAATTCACACGCCCCCCAAAGCCCGCCGCGAAATCCCCCGATCCGCAGATCGTGCAGGCCGCCGCGCAGGTGGCGGACGGGGTGCAGGACACCGGCCTGCGTGATGCGCTTGAACATCTGGCGCGCAACGTTCTATCCAAGGCCAAGCAAACGAAAGGGACCCATTGATGGACCGCAGAACACTGTTGATCGGCGCTGGCGCGCTTGCCCTGACCGCGGGCGCTGGCCTGTTTTCCTTTGGCCGCGGCGACAACCTGCCCGACCTGGGCGCAGCCAATGCGCAAGAGGCGGCCGAGGTCGATACCTCGACCATCGTCGAAATGGCGATGGGCCCCGAGGACGCGCCGGTAACCGTGATCGAATACGCCTCGTTCACCTGCCCGCATTGCGCGACGTTCCACAACGGGCCGGCGCAGAACCTGAAATCCGAATACGTGGACACCGGCAAGGTGCGCTTTGTCTACCGTGATGTGTATTTCGACCGCCCGGGCCTGTGGGCCTCGATGGTGGCGCGCTGCGATCCGAACCGCTTTTTCGGGATCACCGATATGCTGTACAAGCAGCAGCGCGACTGGATCGGCAGCGGCCAGCCGGCCGAGATCGCCGATAACCTGCGCCGCATCGGCAAGGTCGCCGGGCTAAGCGACGAACAGCTCGACAGCTGCCTGACCGATGCCGACAAGGCGCAAACCCTGGTGGCGTGGTTCCAGGAAAATGCCGATAGGGACGATATCAACAGCACGCCCTCGCTTGTCATCAACGGCACCAAGCATTCCAACATGTCCTGGACCGATCTGAAGGCGATCATCGACGCCGAGCTGGGGGAATAATGGCAGCCCCCCTTGAAGGTCTGAAAGTCGTCGAACTGGCGCGCATCCTGGCCGGCCCCTGGGCCGGCCAAACGCTGTCTGATCTTGGCGCCGAGGTCATCAAGGTCGAAGCGCTGGCCGGTGACGACACCCGCCAATGGGGCCCGCCGTTTATCGAGCGCGGTGACGACACCACCGCCGCCTATTTCCACAGCTGCAATCGCGGCAAGAAATCCGTGGCGATCGACTTTCGCACCCCCGAGGGGCAGGAACAGGTGCGCGAATTGGTCAGGGATGCCGATATCCTGATCGAGAATTTCAAGGTCGGCGGATTGGCGAAATACGGGTTGGATTACGACAGCTTGTCAAAGCTGAACCCGGGGCTGATCTATTGCTCGATCACCGGGTTCGGACAAACCGGCCCCTATGCGCACCGCGCCGGGTACGACTATATCATCCAGGGCATGTCGGGCTTTATGTCGATCACCGGCGATCCCGATGGACAGCCGCAGCGCGCGGGCGTTGCAATCACCGATCTGTTCACCGGGCTCTATTCCGTCGCGGGCATCCTGGCCGCGCTGCATCAGCGGCAGACCACCGGCAAGGGGCAGCATGTGGATATGGCCCTGCTTGATTGCGCGGTGTCCGCCATGGCGAACCAGGCGATGAACTATCTGGCCACCGGCACGCCGCCGGGGCGCACGGGCAATTACCACCCGAACCTGACGCCCTACCAGGTCTTCGATTGCGCCGACGGCTTCATCATCATCGCCACCGGCAATGACGGCCAATACCAGAGGCTGTGCAAGCTTTTGGGCCTTGAGTGGATGGCCGAAGACCCGAAATTCCTGAAAAACGCCGACCGGGTGCAGAACCGCCCCGAGATGATCGACCTGCTGATGGCCGAAACCCGCAAATGGGCCAAGGCCAATCTGCTGCAGGGATGCGAGGATCAGGGCATTCCCGCCGGGCCGATCAATGACATGGAAGACGTGTTCAACGACCCGCAGGTGCAGGCGCGCGAAATGCGGATCGAGCTGGATGGCGTGCCCGGTGTGCGCAGCCCGTTCCGGTTTTCCGATGCCGAGCTGGCGCTGAACCGTCCCTCGCCCAAGCTGAACGAGGACGGCTGATCAGCCCTTGGGCAACAGCGCCTCGATCCGGCGGACAACCTTGGACGAGGTCGGCCGGATGGGCGAGCCCCAGGTTTCCAGGATACTGCCATCGGGGCCGACAAGGATCTTGTTGAAATTCCACCCCGGTTCGAATCCCGCCGTGGCCGCCACCCATTTGTAGAAGGGATGCGCCTGCGCGCCCTTCACATGGGTGATCGTGGTCATCGGCAGGGTCAGGCCGAAATTGACCTGGCAGAATTCCTTGACCTGATCCTCGGTCGCCAATTCCTGGCGGAAATCGTCCGAAGGCACCGCCAGCACCAGCAGCCCCTTGTCGCCATAGCGTTCATGCAGCTCTTGCAGGGCATCGTATTGCGGCGTGAACCCGCATTGCGAGGCGGTATTCACCACCAGCATCGGCTTGCCACGCCATTGTGCCAAATCGATCTGGCCGCCATCGATCGAGTCGAACTTGAACTCGGCGGCGCGGGCGAATGGTGCCAGAACGATCAGCGCGGCCAAGGCAAGGCCGGCCAGCATCAACGGGCCGTAGGATTTCCTGAGAATGGGCAACATCAAAGCCCCCTTTGTGATCGTAAGACTGTTCGCTTGGTTGTTCGATTTAGCTAGCGGCTTGGATCACCAAGTCCACAGAACGTGAAAGGTTCCACAACCGCTTGCCAATATGCGCGCGCCGGGCAACCATGCGCGGCAAAGTCGAGGGAGGGGCAGATATGCTGGAAAGACTGGAGGACATCGTCGGGGCGGCCAACGTGGTTACAGGTGACGACCGCGCTCGCTGGATGACCGAATGGACGGGGCATTACCCATCCGATCCGATCGCCGTTCTGCGCCCCGCCAGCACAAGCGAAGTGGCGCAGATCGTGCGCTTTGCCAATGAAACCGACACGCCGGTCGTGCCCGTCAGCGGCAACACCAACCTGTCGGGCGCCGCGCAGGCCACCCGCGCGATCATGCTGTCGCTGGACCGGATGAACACGATCCACGAAATCCGCCCCGATGCGCGCACCGCCATCGTCGATGCTGGTGTGATCCTGTCGGACATGCACCAGGCGGCCGAGGCCGAGGGGCTGATCTTTCCGCTGACCTTTGGGGCCAAGGGCTCGGCCATGATCGGGGGGGTGTTGTCGACGAATGCGGGCGGGTCCAACGTGCTGCGCTATGGCAACACGCGCGACCTGGTGCTGGGGATCGAGGCGGTGCTGCCCACGGGCGAGGTGATCGACCTGATGAGCGAGCTGCACAAGGACAATTCGGGCTATAACCTGCGCCATCTTCTGATCGGGGCCGAGGGCACGCTGGGCGTGATAACCCGCGCGGTGCTGAAACTGCATCCGCGCCCGCGCGCCTATGCCACGGCGATGGTGGCGGTGCCGACGCTGGATCAGGCACTGGTGCTGTTGAACCGGCTGCAAGAGGCCACTGGCGGCGCGGTTGAAGCCTTTGAATACATGCCGCGCAACTATATCGAGGCGCATATGCGCCTGAAGGCCACGAACCGGCCTCCGTTCGAGCAGATGCATGACATCAACATCATGGTCGAGGTCGGCGCCACCGCCCCGCGCGACACCACCCCCGGCCCGGATGGCACCGTGCCGCTGACCGCGCATCTGGAACAGACACTGGCCGACATGTTCGACGAAGGGCTTTTGCTGGACGCGGTGGTGGCGCAGAACGACGCGCAACGCCAGGCCATGTGGGAGCGGCGCGAGGCCGCCGCCGAGATCGTGCGCGGTGCGGGCAAGCCGGTGGTCAATTGCGATATCGCCGTGCCGCTGGACAAGGTGGCCGAGTTCATCGAGCGGATGGCGCCCAAGGTCGCCGCGCTCGACCCCGGGGCCGAGCCGATCCTGGTATCGCATCTGGGCGATGGCAACGTGCATTACGCCATCTGGATGAGCGACGAAGATGCCCGCATCAAAGAGGCCGTGACCGAAGCCGTCGAAGACGAGGTGCTGCGCCTGCGCGGCTCGTTCTCGGCCGAGCATGGGATCGGCCAGGGCAAGCTGTCGTCGATGGCGCGCCGCAAGGACCGCGTGGCGCTGGCCACGATGCGCGCGATCAAGCAGGCGCTGGACCCCAACAACATCATGAACCCCGGCAAGGTGCTGCCGCCGGTGAACGACTGACGGGCGGGCGCGATGACGAAACCCCGCGCCCGCGACCTGGGCCTGCCTTTTCCCGGCACGCCCGGCCCGCTGAACGCGATCACCGATGTGGCGGGGGTGCATGTGGGTTTTACCACCCTGACCGACCCGGCGCGCGACATGCGCACCGGTGTCACGGCGATCATCCCCCGCGGTGATGCGTGCGCACCTATGCCCGTCTAGGCAGGGCAATACAGCCTGAATGGCAATGGCGAGATGACGGGCACGCATTGGATTCACGATGGCGGCTATTTCGTGGGGCCGGTCTGCATCACGAACACCCATGCGGTCGGGGCCGTCCATGATGGTGTCACGCGCTGGATGCTGGACCGCTATGCCGCGTTCTATCGTGACAATCATGCCTGGATCATGCCGGTGGTGGCCGAAACCTATGACGGCGTGCTGAACGATATCACCGCAATGCATGTGCGCCCCGATCACGCGATTGCAGCGTTGAACGCAGCCGCGCCCGGCCCGGTGGCCGAAGGGTCGGTTGGCGGTGGGAACGGCATGATTGCATATGAGTTCAAGGGCGGCACTGGCACGTCGTCGCGCCGCGTTCGGATCGGTGAGCGCACGGTAACCCTTGGCGCGCTGGTGCAAGCCAATCACGGCATACGGCCCTGGCTGACCGTTCTGGGCCAACCCGTGGGGCGATTGATGCCCGAGGGCCGGTTGCTGGAGCAAGAGATGGGCTCGATCATCGTGGTGCTGGCCACGGATGCGCCGCTGTCGTCCCTGTCGCTGCGCCATCTCGCCCGGCGCGCGGCCATCGGCGTCGGGCGCGGCGGCACGCCCGGCGGGAATAATTCGGGCGATATTTTCCTGTGCTTCTCCGTTGCTGATCCGCAGCCAATGCCCCAGCAGGCCGGGGCTGAAACCACGCGCACCGAACTGAACGCCGAATACCTGGATCCGCTTTATCAGGCCGCCGTCGAATCCGTGGAAGAGGCGGTGGTGAACGCGCTGGTCGCAGGCGAGGACGCGCCAACCGTCAAACCCCGCGGCAAAACCTGCCGCGCGATCGACACCGATGCCCTGGCCGCGATTTTCGCCGCGCCGGGCAAGCCGCGTTAAGGCCCGCGCCGATCAGGCCGCCAGCCCCTTGGACCCGATTTCCAGGTATTTCTTGCGCCGGTCTTCCAGCAGCTTTTTCGCGCTCATGCCCGACATCTCGGCCAGCATGGCGCGCACGGCCTCGCCCACGGCGTTGATCGTGGCCTGGCTGTCGCGATGCGCGCCCCCAAGCGGTTCGGGGATCACGCGGTCGGCCACGCCCAGCTTGTGCAGGTCTTGCGCGGTCAGGCGCAGCGCCTCGGCGGCCTCGCGCATCTTTTCGGCGTCTTTCCACAGGATGCTGGCGCAGCCTTCGGGGCTGATGACCGAATAGACCGAGTGTTCCAGCATCGCCACGCGGTTCGCGGTGGCAAAGGCCACCGCCCCGCCCGAGCCACCCTCGCCGATGATGACGCTGACCAGCGGCACGCGCAGGGCCAGGCATTTCTCGGTCGCGCGGGCGATGGCCTCGGACTGGCCGCGCTCTTCTGCGCCCTTGCCGGGATAGGCGCCGGGCGTGTCGACCAGCGTGACCACCGGCAGGCCGAACCGGTCGGCCATGTCCATCAGGCGCACCGCCTTGCGATACCCCTCGGGGCGGGCCATGCCGAAATTCCGCTCGATCCGGCTTTTGGTGTCGTTGCCCTTTTCGTGCCCGATCACCATCACCGGCTGGTCGTCGAACCGCGCGAGCCCGCCCATCACGGCGTGATCGTCGGCAAAGTTCCGGTCGCCGGCAAGCGGCGTGTATTCGGTGAACAGTGCCTCGATATAGTCACGGCAATGTGGACGGTCGGGATGGCGGGCCACCTGGCATTTGCGCCAGGGTGTCAGCGACTTGTACAGGTCGCGCAGCATGGTTTCGGCCTTGCGGTCCAGCGCCTTGGCCTCGTCCTCGACATCCATTCCCTCGGATTGGCGCGCCATCGCGCGCAGCTCTTCGGCCTTGCCTTCGATTTCGGCCAGGGGTTTTTCGAAGTCGAGGTAATTGGTCATGCCGGCGGCTCCAACGCTGTTTCAGGCTATATGGCCGCCAAAGCGTTGAAATGCAATCGGGGGCAGGGCCGGCCCGCCCCCGGCAAGGCGGCTTATTGCGCCTGGTAGATCGCGACCATCTGGGCGAATTGCTCGGGCGTCAGAACGCCGCGCCAGTGATCGGTGCAGGCCGAGCGCATCATGACCAGCTTGGTTTCGACGGCGCCGACCTTTTCGGCCAGGGCCATCCGCTCGTCTTGCGGGGCGCCGTCGATGATGGCCTGGCGCAGGGCGGCGCGGGCCTCGATCGCCTCGGCCTCGATCGCCTTGCGCTTGGCCGGCATGGTCGAGGTCCATTCCTTCAAATCGGCGCGCTGCGCCTCGGTCAGGTTCAGCGCATCGGCGTTTTTCACGATAACGGGAGTGAAGGCGACGATGGGCGCCGAGATTTCACGCGGGCCCTGGGCCAGGGCAGAAGTGGCGACAAGGGCGGCGGCGATGGCGGTCAGGGCCAGTTTTTTCACAGGAATCTCCGTATCCGAATTGTAACGATACTCCAGTTATATTCTGCAAACGGAATATCACATTGACGCAAATCAATATCGAAAACTCATATTTGCGCAGGCCACAAAACCGGCACCAGCGAGGCCAGCAAAAGCGCCGCCATCGACCAGTTGAACACGCGCAGCCGCCGACGGCTGGACAGCACCCGCCGCAACTGCTGGCCCAGAACGGTCCAGGTGCTGACCGAGGGCAGGTTGATCAGCCCGAACATCACCGCCACCAGCGCAATCGCCTGCCAGCTGCGGTCGGGCGCGTAAAGCGTGATCGCGGTCAGCCCCATCTGCCACGCCTTGGGATTGACCCATTGAAACAGCGCCGCCTGCAAAAAGGTCATCGGCTGACCGCCGCCGCCATCGGTGCGGGGCATGTCGGCATGGGCGATCTTCCACGCCAGCCATACCAGATAGGCCACGCCCAGCACGGTCAGGATATCGTGCAGCACCGGCACCGCGTCGAACAATTGCATCAAGCCCAGCCCCACCAGCACGATCATCACGGTGAACCCGATCCCGATGCCCAACATATGCGGGATCGTGCGGCGGAACCCGAAATTGGCGCCCGAGGCCATCAGCATCATGTTGTTCGGCCCCGGCGTGATCGACGAGACAAAGGCAAAAAGCGCAAGGCCGGAAAGAAGGGTGCTGTCCATGCTGCTCTATCGCATGCCGCGCTGGCCGCGCAAAGCGACGAGGCGCTTGCCCGGGCCTGCTAGCGGCCCTAGCCTTGGCAAGCCAAGGAGATGCCGATGCCCCACCCGTTGCTGACCGACGCCATGATCGAAACCTACCAGCGCAATGGCGTGGTGCTGGTGCCGGGCCTCTTCGCCGATTGGGTCGGGCCTTTGCGCGCAGGCGTCGAACGCAACATGGCCGAGCCGGGCCCCTATGCCTCGGAAAACGAAAAGCCCGGAGAAACGGGCCGGTTTTTCGACGATTACTGCAACTGGCAGCGGATCCCGGAATTCGTGCGGGTCGTCAACGACAGCCCCGCCGCGCAGGTCGCGGCCGAGCTGATGGGATCAGAGCAGGTGCAGATGTTCCACGACCACGTGTTGGTGAAGGAGCCGGGCACCTCAATGGCGACGCCCTGGCATTCCGACGGGCCCTATTATTTTGTCGAGGGGCGTCAGACCGTCAGCTTCTGGTCGCCGCTGGACCCGGTGGATCAGGCGACCCTGCGGCTGGTGCCCGGCTCGCACGCCTGGGAAAAGCCGGTGCTGCCGATGGCCTGGGTGAAAGAGCAGGCCTATTTCCCGAATGTCGAGGATTTCATGCCCGTGCCCGACCCCGAGGCCGAAGGGATGGAGATCGTGGAATGGGCGATGCAGCCGGGTGACGCTGTGGCGTTCAATTACCACGTGCTGCACGGCACGCGCGGCAATAGGTCGGACGCGCGGCGGCGGGCTTTTTCGCTGCGTCTGCTGGGGGACGATGCGCGTTACGTTGAGCGGCCGGGCCGCACCTCGCCGCCCTTTCCGGGGCACGGAATGGTGGCCGGCCAGCGCCTGCGCGAAGACTGGTTCCCGGTGATCTGGCCCAAGTGATCCAATTGTGCGGCCCTGCGGGCCGCGCATGTTTTGCGCACCGTCCCTGCGGGCCGGCGCGCGGTGCCTCCGGCGGGAGTTTTCCGGGCAAGATGAAGGATCAGGGCAGCGCGAGCAAACCCCGGCGGGTGGCGGTGTCGGTATCGGTCAGGGCCACGGGTGCGCCCTGGGTCATCAGCGCATCAGAAAAGCCCTGCGCCAGCGCCCCGTCGCCCACGATGCGCAGCTGGTGACCCAACCACCAGCGCCGGGC
>JAASTF010000094.1 GCA_021767525.1 Paracoccaceae bacterium | reverse complement strand
TTTACGATTTCCCGCGCGCCTATCTGAAGGCGGTGGAAGAGGCGGTCGGGGATTGGGTTGTCTATTACGAACCGGTAAAGGCCGGGCCGCGCGGCTATTTCGCGGTGGCGCGGATCGCGCGTATTATCGAAAAACCGGGCGCGCCGGGGCGTTACCTTGCCCTGATCGAGCCAGGCAGTTTCCTGCCATTCGATGTGGCGGTGCCGCGTCTTGTGAATGGACGGCCCCTGGAACGGGCATTGACCGATGCGGACGGCACCCCGAAAAAGGGAGGCGCGGTGCAGCTGGCCGTGCGGCGTTTGCCTGATGCCGAGTTCGCTGCCATCGTGGACATGGGTTTGCCGCAGGACTTGGAGCAGATCGAGGCGCGCCGATACGACGTTGCAGGGCAGGCGGTTCAGGAGCCGCCCGCACCATTCCACCGGCCGGTGCTGGAGCGGCTGACCCGCCGTGCCTATCGTGACGTGGCGTTTCGGCGCCGGGTGCGGGCCGCCTATGGCTATCGTTGCGCCATGTCGGGGCTACAGCTGCGCAATGGCGGTGGCAGGCCCGAGGTGCAGGCCGCGCATATCAAGCCGGTGGCGCATCTGGGCAGCGACTCGGTGCGGAATGGCCTGGCCCTGTCGGGCACGTTGCATTGGATGTTCGATCGCGGTCTGATTTCGGTCGCCGATGACTGCGAGACGATCCTGGTATCGCGCAACAAGGTGCCCGACGAGGTGGCTGAGCGTTTGATCCGTCCGGGCGGCAAGCTGCTGCTGCCAGACGATCGGCGGGACGCGCCGCATCCGAAGAACCTGCAATGGCATCGTGAAAACGTGTTCGGGCAGTTGGTTGCAGACGGTGATCTGCCTTGGGGCTGACGCGCCTTCAGCAATTGGGGATATTCACCGCCAGCCCGCCGAGCGAGGTTTCCTTGTATTTTTCGTGCATGTCCGCGCCGACCTGGCGCATGGTTTCGATCGCGGCATCGAGCGGCACGAAATGCTGCCCGTCGCCGCGCAGGGCGAGAGAGGCGGCCGACACCGCCTTGATCGCGCCCAGGCCGTTGCGTTCGATGCAGGGCACCTGAACCAGCCCCTTGACGGGGTCGCAAGTCATGCCGAGGTGATGTTCGAGCGCGATTTCCGCGGCGTTTTCGATCTGTTCGGGCGTGCCGCCCAGCACGGCGCAAAGACCTGCGGCGGCCATGGCGCTGGCGCTGCCGACCTCGGCCTGGCAGCCGGCCTCGGCGCCCGAAATCGAGGCGTTGTATTTCACCAGCCCGCCGATGGCGGCGGCGGTCAGCAGAAACTCGTCCATCCGCGCGGCGCTGGCGCCGGGCACGTGATCGAGCCAGTAGCGGATGACCGCGGGCACCACGCCCGCAGCCCCATTGGTGGGCGCCGTGACGACCTGGCCGCCGGCGGCGTTTTCCTCGTTCACGGCCATGGCATAGGTGCTCATCCAGTCGTTGATCACATGCGGTGCTGTCAGGTTCATGCCGCGTTCGGCCAGCAGTTTTTCATGGATCGCGCGGGCGCGGCGGCGCACGTTCAGCCCGCCGGGCAGGATGCCATCGTTTTCCAGCCCGCGGTCGATGCAATCGTTCATCACCTGCCAGACCCGGGCGATGCCTTCGTCCAGCCGGGCTGGGCCGATGCGGCTAATTTCGTTGGCGCGTTTCATCTGCGCGATGCTGAGGCCCGAGGCCTTGGCCATGTCGAGCATTTGTGCAGCGGATTTGAACGGGTAGGGCACGGGCGGGCCATCGTCGGTGTCGCGGCCGGCGGCCAGCTCGTCCTCGGTCATGACAAAGCCGCCGCCGATGGAATAATAGGTTTCGCGCAGGATCACGTCGCCCTGGGCGTCGGTGGCCATCACCACCATGCCGTTGGCGTGGCCGGGCAGGGGGTGATCGTAGTCGAACACAAGGTCGGATTTCGGATCGAAACGCAGGGTGCCCAGACCGGGCGCGTCGATCTGGCCAGTGTCGCGGATGCGGGCCAGCGTGTTTTCGGCCGCCTCGGCATCGTAGGTTTCGGGGCGGAACCCCGCCAGGCCAAGGATAACCGCGCGGTCGGTCGCGTGGCCCACGCCGGTAAAGGCCAGGCTGCCATGCAGCGAGGCGCGCAGGCCTTGGGCCGTGAAGGGCGCGGCGCGCAGCGCATCGAGAAACCGCGCGGCGGCCACCATCGGCCCCATCGTGTGCGACGACGAGGGGCCCACCCCTACCTTGAAAAGATCGAGAACCGACAGAAACATGCGACAACCCCCTGGCGCCTTCGGCCCGAGCATGGCGCGCCTGCGGCATCGATGCCAGCGCGAAAACGACCCACTGCCCCGCGCCAGCGCCACGCGCGCATGGGTAATGCGATTTTAACCATTTTGCGAGACAAAACGCGAACATGAGCGTGAGCAGCCAAGGAACGGAGTTTTGGAATGCAAGTGAACATGGTGCTGGTGATGGTTTTGGTGATGCAGGCGGCAGTGGCCGTGGCCGGGGTGTCTGGCGCTTTGGCGATGACCACGCCAAGCCTTGTCACGGTGGGCCAGGAACGCTGATCGGACCATGCTGCGGCCCCACAACCTTGCGCCGGGGCCTAAAACGCTGTGAGTCAAAGTTTTTTCCCGATAAGCGCCATAGTTCTGCCGATATGCAATCGCATCATAGCGCCCTGAACCCGTGAGAAAGACCGCCCGGACCCAAGGGTTGCGGCGAACCACGACAGATGGTGCGACATGCCCGATTATACATTCGACGCCTTGTCGGCCGCCGATCTGACGATCTCGGGGCCTGATCCCTTTGCCTCGGACGCGTCGCGCAACACCGACACCTATAACGCGACGACCTTTACCATGGCGCCCGGGGCCAGCTGGACCGATCTGACGGTCGCGGACGACGATACCGCGCTGGAAGACGGCGATACCGGGCAGCAATTGGCCACGGCCACCGATTTCAACGGTGTGACCTGGCCCGTGGGCACCGATATCGAGATCGAGTATAGCTATCTCGTGCGGCCGGTCGGGTCGACCGACCCGGCGGACTACATCACCGTTTACGTTCTTGAATTCGACGGCGATGTGCAGGGCATCACCTCGGACCGGCGGCTTTCGGAAAATACGACCTATGAAATCATTTCGGGCGGTGATGACGACCCGGTGACGCAGTATTCGCAACTTGTCGTCTGTTTCACGCCGGGCATCGCCATCGCCACGCCGCGAGGGCCTGTCGCGGTCGAGGATCTGCGCGTGGGCGATGCGGTTGTGACCGCCGATAACGGGGCGCAGCCCATCGCGTGGATCGGGCGGCAACGGGCGCGGGGCGTCCGGGCGGGTACGCCTGTTTCCGTGGCCCCCGGCGTGCTGCGCAACGAAAGGCCACTGGTCTTGTCGCAGCAGCATCGGGTCCTGATGCACGATGCCATGCGGACGCCGCTTTTGGTGCCGGTCAAGGCGTTGGTCGGCCGCTTGCCCGGCGTCACCCTGACGCCGCAATGGCGGGTCACGTATTTTCACCTGCTATTCGAACGGCACGAGGTGATATTCGCCAACGGGGCCGCGGTCGAATCCATGTATCCCGGGCCGGTCGCGCTCGCGTCGCTTGCACCTCGGGATCGCGCGACGCTCGAGGCGCTGTTTCCCGGTATCGGCCAGCATGACTGGACCCCCGCGCGACAGCTGGTGCGCCCGGGCCAATGGGCGCGCCGGCCAGGCCGCGCAGCGATGGTGCCTGTCTCGGCGCGCCGGGCCTGAGGCGCGGGCGCGTTTTTCCCATTTTCGCCCTCGCGCCGCTGACGGCAACCGCCTATAAGCGGGCTGCAATCAACGGAGAGCTGCCCCATGACCGGAGAATTGTCACCCATCGACAAGGCCAAGTTCGTCGCCGCCAAACGCGCGGTCGATTTCGTCGAAGACGGGATGCGCGTGGGGCTGGGCACCGGCAGCACCGCCGCCTGGATGGTGCGCTGCCTGGGCGAGATGGTGCGCCAGGACGGGCTGAAAATCCGTGGTGTGCCCACCTCGACCCGCACGGCGGCTTTGGCGCGCGAAGTGGGCATCGAGGTGATCAGCCTGGACGAGGCGCGCTGGCTTGACCTGACGATCGACGGCGCGGATGAATTCGATGGCGAGCTGAACCTGATCAAGGGCGGCGGCGGCGCGCTGCTGCAGGAAAAGATCGTGGCCACCGCCAGCGACCAGATGATCGTGATCGCGGATGTCGGCAAAGAGGTGGAAACGCTGGGCGCCTTCCCGCTGCCGATCGAGGTGATCCCGTTCGGCTGGCAAACCACCAAGTCGCTGGTCGAGGAAATGCTGATCTCGATGGACGTTCTGGGCCGCAACGTGACGCTGCGGATGAACGGCGACACGCCTTTTGTCACCGACGAGGGCAATCATATCCTCGATCTGCACCTGAACCGCATCGGCAACGCACGGCAGCTGTCGATGGTGCTGAACCAGGTGCCGGGCGTCGTGGAAAACGGCTTGTTCATCGACATCTGCGACGTGGTGATCGTGGGTTACGGCGACGGCCGGGTGGAAACCCGCGACATCAACGAGGGCACGGTCGAAACCGACCGCCTGGATTTCGTCGAAAGCGAAAACCTGTTCAAGGATCTGGACTGATCCCCTCGACCCACGCCGCTTGACGGAATAAGGCCCGCAAAACAGGCGGGCCTTTTCTTTGTCTGGTGGGTGGCGGCTTAATCGATCCCGAAGATCACGTTGTAGCTGGCCGTCGCGCCGCCGCGGTTGATTACTTCGATCACATGATCACCCGATTGCGTCAGTTGCCCGCGATATTCCCGGGACGAGGTCATCTGATCCAGCAGGAACGAATTGTCGGGGTTGAAGATCTGGTAATAGATATCGGGCGCCTGCGCCGCGACGCGCACGTAGAGGTTCTGTCCGCTGCCCGCACCCAGGACATAGCGGCGCGATTCACCCGGGGCCAGCTTGCCCGTCAGTTCGGTCCCGGTGCTGCCAGCGGGAAAGCGCACCACCACGGTCGAGGTGCTGTCACCCGTGCTGGCGCTTGCGGTGCTCGTGCCCGCCGACGGGTCGTTGCTGCCCTCGACCAGGAAATCGCCCGCGGCCCAGCCCTGGTAGCCGGGATCTGCCAAGGTCGCGACCTGGCACCAACGGCGGCCTTCGGCCATGCGGCAGCCCAGGTTGCGCAGGTTCTGGCCGTTGTTGAGCTTGGTCACGACACCTGCACCGGCCGACGGGCCATTGCGCAGGTTCAACCCGCCACCGCCCGAGGTGGCAACGCGGTAAAAATCGGGCCCGCCCTGCAAGCCGTCGGCATAATCGGCCTGCACCCTGTCACCGGTCGCGCCCTCGATGCCGATCGACAGGCTGTAATCCGACACTTCGTTCCGGCGTGCGGCGCTGCGCATCATGTAAACCGACACCGTGTATTCGCCCGAGGCGGGCAGGGTGCCGTCGAACACGTTCACGTCGGGCACCAGGGGGCCGGTCATGCTGGCATTGGCCAGCGCCTGTTGTCCGGGGCCCTGGCCGGGCGCATAGACGTTGAAATAGGTGGCCAGGTTCGACGGCGACAGCCGCACGATCATGCGCTGGCCGGCCTCGGCGCCGATCTTGTAAAGCACGCTTTCATAGCCGGTGATCTGGTCGGTGATGGTCGTGCCCGTCGCTCCGGCGGCAAAGCGAACCTGCTCGGTGCGCATGTCGTTTTGCGCATTGGCAGGCATGGCGGCCAACAAGACGAGCGAGAAAAGGGCAGCGGTCAAGGGATGTTGCATGATCGGTCCTTGTCCGACGTGACTGAATAACCCGGCCTGTCGAAACCGTCGCAGCATGAAACCGGCGGCATGCCGTTGCGGCAACGGGTCGAGTCGCTGACCGGCAGCCTATCACGGATCGCGTTGGCGCAAAATTGATCGCGATCATGGCATTGCGGCGCGCGCGTCCTCTCTGGCCATCGGTTCGCAGGTGTGAAATACCGTTTTGGCGAAAGACGAGGGATGGCAGATGAGCTTTGACTACGACCTTTTCGTGATCGGCGGCGGCTCGGGCGGGGTGCGGGCTGCGCGCGTTGCGGCGCAGACCGGCGCCAAGGTCGCCCTGGCCGAGGAAGACCGCTATGGCGGCACCTGCGTGCAGCGTGGCTGCGTGCCGAAAAAGCTGATGGTCTTTGCCAGCGAATACCCCGGCTATGTCGAGGACGCGAAATCCTATGGCTGGGACGCGCAGATCGGCGATTTCAGCTGGACGGCGTTCAAATCAAAGCTGCATACCGAACTGGACCGGCTGGAAGGCGTCTATCGCAACATCCTGGGCAACAACCAGGTCGAAACCTATGACATGCGTGCGCGCCTGGCCGATCCGCATACCGTCGAGCTGGCGGATGGGACGCGCAAGACGGCCAAGCACATCCTGCTGGCGATGGGCGGCTGGCCCGTGCGCCCCGACATCAAGGGCGCCGAGCTGGGCATCACCTCGAACGAGGTGTTTCACATGGACAGCCTGCCCGAGCGGATGCTGATCCTGGGCGGCGGCTATATCGCCTGCGAATTCGCCTGCATTCTGAACGGATTGGGCGTGAACGTGACTCAATATTACCGCGGCGCGCAGATTCTGCGCGGTTTCGACGAAGAAGCGCGCGGACTTGTGTCCGAAGAGATGCAGCAAAACGGCATCGACCTGCATTTGGGCACCAATATACTTGAGATGCACAAAGAGGATGATGGCCGCATCCGCGTGAAGGCCACCAACGGCACGGAACGCCATTTCGACGCTGTCATGTTCGCGACCGGGCGCAACCCCAATACCGCCGATATGGGCCTTGAGGATCTGGGCGTGAAACTGGGCCGCAAGGGGCAGGTGCTGGTCGACGAATACAGCCAGACCAACGTGCCTTCGATTTATGCCGTGGGTGACGTGACCGACCGGGTGAACCTGACGCCCGTGGCCATCCGCGAAGGCATGGCATTCGTGGACACCGTGTTCAACGGCAAGCCGACGCCGGTCGATCATGATCTGATCCCGACCGCCATTTTCACCCAGCCCGAAATGGGCACCGTCGGCCTGAGCGAGGAAGAGGCGATGGAACGCGGCCCGATCGAGGTTTACGCCACATCGTTCAAACCGATGCGCGAATCCTTTGCCGGCCGCGCGCAGCGGGTGCTGATGAAACTGATCGTCGATGCCGAAACACGGCGCGTTTTGGGCTGTCATATCGTCGCGCCCGGCGCGGGCGAAATGATCCAGCTGGCCGGTATCGCGGTCAAGATGGGCGCCACGAAAGAGGATTTCGACCGCACGGTGGCGGTGCATCCCACCATGTCGGAGGAAATCGTGACCATGCGCGAGCCGGTGCGCAAAGCTTGAAATTTCGGACGGACTGCACAGGTTATCAGCAGGACGAACAAGGACCACCACAGAGGGGAATTCACATAGATGGCTGGACATTCTGGCGGCCCATGGGGCGGCGGCGGAAACAGGGGCGGCGGTGACGACCGCGGCCGCGGGCAGAACGGGGGTGGCGGACGCCGCCCCGAGGATAATGGCCCCCAGATCCCCGAGATCGACGAGCTGATGAACAAGGGCCGCGAACAGCTGCGTGTGCTGATGGGCGGCCGCGGCGGTGGCGGCAACGGCCAGAACGGCGGTCAGGGTGGCCCCGGCTTTGGCAAAAGCACCTGGGTGCTGGGCGGGCTTGCGGCCGTGGCGCTGTGGGCGTTTTCCAGCTTTTACACCGTGCGGCCCGAAGAACAGTCGGTCGAGCTGTTCCTGGGCGCCTATTCGTCGATCGGCAATCCCGGTCTGAATTTCGCGCCCTGGCCGCTGGTCACATACGAGGTCATCAACGTCACCTCGGAGCGGACGGAAAACGTGGGTGTCCGGCGCGGCAACAACAATGACGGGCTGATGCTGACCACCGACGCGAATATCGTCGACATCGATTTCCAGGTGGTCTGGAACATCTCGGATCCTGCGAAACTGCTGTTCAACATCCGCGATCCCCAGCTGACGGTGCAAGCCGTGTCTGAATCGGTCATGCGCGAGATCATCGCCGCCACCAACCTGGCGCCGATTTTGAACCGCGACCGGGGCGTGATCGCCGATACGGCGCTGCAAAACATCCAGGAAACGCTGAATGAATACGAAAGCGGCATCAACATCGTGCGCGTCAACCTGGACAAGGCCGACCCGCCCGCCGCGGTGATCGACGCCTTCCGCGAAGTGCAGGCCGCCGAACAGGAACGCGACCGCCTGCAACGTCAGGCCGATGCTTATGCCAACCGCGTATTGGCCGAAGCGCGCGGTCAAAGCGCCCAGATCCTGGAAGAGGCCGAGGCCTACCGCGCCCGCGTGGTCAACGAGGCCATCGGTGAAGCCAGCCGCTTTGTCTCGGTCGCGCAGGAATTCAACGCTGCACCCGAAGTCACGCAACGCCGCCTGTATCTTGAGGCGATGGAGCGCACGTTGGGCAGCGTCGACAAGATCCTGCTGGATAGCGACATGGGGCAGGGCGGCAATGGCGTCTTGCCGTATCTGCCGCTGAATGAATTGCGTCGTGGCAACGCCACCGGAGGGTCGAACTGATGCGTAAATCCGCTTTTCTTCTTCCTGCTATCATCGTTCTGATCATGGTGGCGCTGTCGTCGCTTTTCATCGTGGACGAACGTGAAAAGGCGCTGGTTCTGCAATTCGGTCAGATCAAGCAGGTGCGCGAGACACCGGGGCTTGGTTACAAGATCCCGCTGATCCAGGAGGTCGTGAAATATGACGACCGTATCCTGTCGCTCGATACCGACACGATCGAGGTGACGCCCTCGGACGACCGCCGCCTGGTGGTTGACGCCTTCGCGCGCTACCGCATCCGTGACGTGGTGCAGTTCCGGCAGGCCGTTGGCGTCGGGGGCATCCGCGCCGCCGAGGATCGCCTGTCGTCGATCCTGAACGCGCAGATCCGCGAGGTTCTGGGGGCCGACCAGGTGACTTCCGACACCATTCTGTCCGACCAGCGCCGCGATCTGGCCGTGCGTATTCGCGCGCAGGCCCGCACCGCGGCCGAGAGCCTGGGGCTTGAGGTGGTGGACGTGCGTCTGAAGCAGACGAACCTGCCGCAGCAGAACCTTGAAGCGACCTTTGCCCGGATGCGCGCCGAGCGTGAACGCGAAGCCGCCGACGAGATCGCCCGCGGTAACGAGGCAGCACAGCGCGTGCGCGCCGCCGCCGACCGGACCGTGGTGGAAACCGTCAGCCAGGCCGAACGCGAGGCCGAGATCAGCCGCGGTGAGGCCGACGCCGAACGGAACCGCATCTTTGCGCAAGCCTTTGGCGGCAACCCCGAGTTCTTCCGCTTTTACCGCTCGCTGTCGGCGTTCGAGCGCAGCCTGAACAGCGACACCTCGACCATCGTCCTGACGCCGGGCAGCGATTTCATCTCGGCCATGTTCGACGCGGTCCGCGCCGAGGGCCTGCTGGCCGAAGGGGCCGAGACGCTTAGCCCTGAACAGCTGCGTGAACTGGCGCCGCAAAGCGAAGTTTCCGAGGATCTGCCCGAAGAAGCGCGCGAACAGATCGAGCGTAGCAACGAGGAAATGCAGCAACGCGCTGCACCGACCGACGAAACACAATGATCGAAACCGCATTTCTGGCCCTTGGGCTGGTTCTGATCGTCGAGGGGCTGGCCTATGCGCTGGCCCCTTCGCTTGTCGAGCAACTGCTGGAATTGTTGCGCACATTTCCCGAGGCGATGCGCCGCAATATTGGTATCCTGGCGATGCTGCTGGGCGTGATCCTTGTGTGGATCGCCAAGACCCTGGGCGCCTGATCCCGGCCCTCACGCCCGCGTCACAGGCCGTCACGGCGGTTTGACAGGGCGCGACGGCGCTTTGTGTTGCAACTCGGACGGCCTATATAGAGAGTGATCGCAGTTCAACTCGGTAACCCAGAGGAGAGACTGGAGTGACCACTCAAGCCCTTACCAAGACCTATCAACCCGCCCCGTCCGCCCTGCGCGCGATGTGGCTGACGCTTTTGGCGGCGCTGTTGATGCTGGCCCAGACGCTGGCGGCCCATGCGCGTATGCCCGAAAGCTTTGCCGACCTGGCCGACAAGGTCAGCCCGGCGGTGGTGAACATCACCACCTCGACCGTGGTCGCCGCGCGTGGCGGCCCCAACCCGATCGTCCCCGAGGGCAGCCCGTTCGAGGATTTCTTTCGTGAGTTCCGCGACCGGCAAGGCGAAGGTGATCGGCC
>JAASTF010000002.1 GCA_021767525.1 Paracoccaceae bacterium | reverse complement strand
TTCTGGAGCGGCTTCGTATCGCTGGGCCGCGCCTGGATCACGCCCGAATACAGCCACGGCCCGCTGATCCCCATGATCTCGCTTTACCTGTTCCTGCGCGAATTGCGGGACAAGCCCGCCGTGCCATCCGGCGGCCCGTCCAGCCGTTGGCCGGGGGTGGCGGTTATCTTGCTGGCCGCGTGCATCGCGATCCTGGGAAATTTGACCAGCATCCCCGATATCGTGACCTATGCCTTCATCATATGGGTGTCGGGCGTGGTGCTGGTCACGATGGGCTGGGCCGAGGGGCGGATGCATCAGCTGCCGGTGCTGCACCTGATCTTCATGCTGCCGCTGCCGCAATTCGTGTATTGGAAGTTGACGACGTTCCTGCAGGCGGTGTCGTCCGAGATCGGCGTTTGGGTCATCCGCCTGTTCGGCATCCCCGTCTATCTTGATGGCAACATCATCGACCTGGGCCCCTATCAGTTGCTTGTGGCCGAAGCCTGTTCAGGGCTGCGCTATCTCTTTCCTATCCTGTCGTTCAGCTATCTGATGGCGATCCTGTATAGGGGGCCGTTCTGGCACAAGCTGGTGCTGTTCGTGATGGCCGCGCCGCTGACCGTCTTGATGAATGCCTTTCGGATCGGCGTGATCGGCGTTCTGGTGAACAGCTACGGTATCGGCCATGCCGAGGGCTTTTTGCACTTTTTCGAAGGCTGGGTGATCTTTGGCGCTTGCGTCACGATCCTGTTCATCACCGCGCTGATCCTGCAACGCATGACCCCGAACCCGAAGACGCTTGGCGAAACCATCGATTTCGACTTTGGCGGAATGCAGCCGCATCTGGCACGCATTCTGCACCTGGGCCCGGTCGGCCGAAACATGATCGCCGGGCTTGTCATAACGGCCCTGGCATCGGTCGCCGTGCTGACGCCCCGGCCGGAAACGCCGCTGCCGTTCCGCGACAGCTTTGGCCTGTTTCCTCGTGAAATCGACGGCTGGCTGGGCACCATGCTGCCCTTGGATGACGATGTCGAAGACGTGCTGGGTGCTACGGATTACATCAACAGCGTATACATCAAGTCCGGCGAAGGCGACGTGGTGCAGTTCTTTTCTGCCTGGTATGCCAGCCAGACCCAGGGCGAGGGCCTGCACTCACCCGAGGTGTGTTTGCCCGCCGGGGGCTGGGAAATCTATTCCTTGGAAAAATACGATGTCAGCTTGCCCGACACGGTATACGGCACCTTTACGGTGAACCGCGCGATCATCGAAAAAGGCTTTGAACAGCAGCTGGTCTATTACTGGTTCGAACAGCGCGGCACGCGCATGACCAACGATTTCGCAGCCAAGATCTCTGTGCTGAAAGACGGGCTGACACGCGGCCGGACCGATGGCGCCATCGTGCGCTTTGTCACCGAGATCGATCAGGGTCAGCCCGTCAGCGTGGCCGATGAACGGCTGCAAAGCTTCATGGCCGAAGCGATGAAGCGGCTGCCCAATTTCATTCCAGAGTGACCGGAAATCCAGCAATTTACGCGGTTTCGTCCCCATAATCGCCAAGGCGGCGAACAAGTTTGGCCACAATCCTTAGTCATTTCTGAATCTGTAAAGCAGATATCGGAAGGCCAAGGACATGAAAGGCTTGGGCAAAACCTTTTGGGCGATCCGCCGACTGTCCCGCGCGGTGCTGGCGCTGGCGTTGGCGACCGTCCTGACCGTTCTGATGATCGCACCCGGCCATGCGGCGCCGCCCTTGAAGCCCGCCGACCGGGCCTCGGCCCCGGCGCACCCCTTGCCGTATATCGTGCGCACCGACTACGGCGGCTCGGTCAAGGAGCGTCTGTTGGCGATCCAGACCCTGCGCGCCGCAAATCGCCGCGTCGAAATTCGCGGCACGGCCTGCTTGTCCAGTTGCACGATGCTGTTGGGGCTAAAGAATGTCTGCGTAATGCCGAACACGGTTTTCGGCTTTCACGGTCCGTCACGCCGCGGCGTGCCGCTGGAAAAGGCATTGTTCGACCGCGTGTCGATCATCATTGCGCAGCACTATCCGCGCGCGTTGCAAGGTTGGTACATGGACCATGCGCGGTTCAGCCTGACCACGCTACACCGCCTGACAGGCGCCGATCTGATCGAAATGGGCGCTGCTACAGCGTGCGATCAACCGCTTTTCGCACATAAGATACAAGACCCGCGGGCCAACGCAGCAGGATAACACTGAACAGCAACAGCGCCCCGGCGGCGGGAAGCGGTGTCGGCAGCGGTCCGGCGTTATCGTCGGTCGAGGTCGATGTCAGCGTGGGAAAGTTCGGTGAACCGAAATCGGGCCGCGAGCGATCAAAAGGCGAATCGCCACCCAGCCCCGCACCCGGCTGGCCAAAGCCACGCCCCGATGCACTCAGCCCCTTGCCGGTAACCAGCGGCAGGAACGTCCCGGGCTGACCGCCCAGGCCCGACCCGCCAAAGTTGGTGATATTCGTGTCGAGGTTGGCAAAGCTCATGTCACCGGTCGGACAATCCCGCGCGCCAAAGGCGCATTCCCCCGCGATGGCCCCGGCATTCGACAGCGACATCGGCTGCGTCGGGCGCGGCCCTCCCTGCGGAAACAACTCGCCAATCGGGCGCGGCTTGTACTGTCCTGGTGCCTGGGCATCGGGCGTCAATTTGATTGCGTGGATCGCGCCGCTGGGCGAAAGGGCCGTGGCCACGATCTCGCCCGCGTCGTTGATATCGTCGGCGCCAAGCAGTTTGAAACCGTCCGGCAACGGTGCGGACATCATGGTTTCCAACACCATCGGTTGCCCGTCCGGCCCCCAGATCAGGGCGGTCGGCGGTTCGCTGGTCGACGCGCCAACCACGACACCCGCGCTGTTCACGCCATTCGCAACCGATCCGGCGCCACCCGGTCCGGGCAGCGGCGCAACACTGCCATCGGGCGCCACAAGCGCGGCCATAAGCGGCTGCTCATCGCCGGTTGCCACCTGCCCCACCGCATGGCCGCTAGTGGCAAGTCGCGACATGCCCACCATCTGCGCGCCATCCGCGGGCTGAACGATGGTCATCGGCCCGGCTTGGGCCCAGGTGAAGAAAACGCTGGTCCCGTCGGCAGTTTCTGCCTTGCCCAGGATCTTGCCGTCTGGCGACACGTCAATCACCTCGGTGACGGTCAAACCGTCAGGCGGCGCCATCTGGTCGACCAGAATTTCAAGATACGCATCGCTCCACAAAACCGCACGCACGGAATTACCGCTGTCGGACCAGTCGATCGCGTTTTCCGCGGGGTTGGCATCCTCTCCATCAGCTGTCGAGATCAGGCCGAATTCCGGGTGCCAGGCGTAGCCGGCCCCGGGCAAAGGCGCGCCGACCAGCCCCACGAAGGGCTCGGCATCCTGGGCAGGCAGCCGCATCGGGTTGAACCCGAAGGAGGGCGTCCAGGAAAAACCGGCGCGCTGGTCGCCGGCGGCAACCTCGGCCTCGGCTTCGAGAAGTTGGGAATCGCTTGTATCGCCGGGCGTCTGCGTTGCGGCGGATGCCGACACAGCCCAGGTGCTGGCCAAAAGTAAAGCGAACAAGCTACGCATGATGATCTGCCTTCCGTGTCACGGCACATTGCCAACTTGCGCAAGCACCGTTTGGTTCCACGACCGATGATACCTCAAACACCGGAAAAGACTAAGCTTTGTCCCTTTTGTGCCGATTTTTCAACCAGTGGTGGCCACTTTTTCGACACAATCGCGATTGGGCATGGGATTGTCGCCCCAGGCAGCAAGCTTATGCTATTTTTGGTTGTGCGATGATGCCGCGCAGGGCGAAAAGCGATTCGCAGCAGCGGCGGCCAGACAGAAAAACGGCGCCCTTTGGGGCGCCTTGAACTCGCTGACAAAACTATTCGTGAAATTGCTTAGCTGCCGGTCCCGCGCAGGACCACACCAAAGGTCTTCCAGATCAAAACGATGTCGTTCACCATGCTCAGGTCACGGCAATACATGGTGTCGTATTTCACCCGGTCGACGAAGGTGGTTTCGCCGCGGCCGAACACCTGCCACGGGCCGGTGATACCCGGCCGCACCGTGTAGTAGGCTTTGCCTCCAGCGGTGTTATACAGCGGCGCCTGGTCGGCCATGAAAGGGCGCGGGCCCACGATGCTCATGTCGCCCAGCAGGATGTTCCAAAGCTGCGGCAGCTCGTCCAGACTGGACGCGCGCAGAAACCGACCGATGCGGGTGATGCGCGGATCGTTTTCCAGTTTCTGGTTTTCATGCCATTCGCGCGCCAGCTCGGGGTCGGCGTCGCACATCTCTTTCAGAACGCGATCCGCGTTCGGGATCATCGTCCGCAGTTTCCAGCACCGGAACTCGCGGCCATTCTTGCCGATCCGCGTCTGCGAATAGAACCCGGCCCCGCCATCCAGCCGCACGATCACCCACAAGATAAAAATCAGGGGCGCCACAACGGGCAGGGATGCCAGAACCATGGTGATGTCGAACAGACGCTTGCCAAAGGCACGATAGGAATAAAGGCGGGACGAAGAACGCCCTTGAACAAAATTGGTGTCACCGTGAACGCGCGCTTCAAAATTTCGCATGTCTACCCCCAGGTAGTGATCTCGGTTGCAATCAAATCGGTCGTCATAATCCAGCAGCTGCAATTAACCACGTTAGGACTGTGGATAACGTATCATTAAGGTTAACAGTCGAGTCGAGTCAAAACTCGATGGCTTCGCCCTTAGGTAAGGGCAGGTGCCGTTTTTTTCGCCATGTGTGGCATACCAAGCCCGCAACACGTGCTGAATTAGGATAGATTAAGAAACAAATACGGGCAAGCGCGCCTATTGTTTCGTGGCGTTTTTCGCAGAGAGAATCAGTTAACCAAGACCCGGGAAATCCTTAGTTAACAAATACCTACGTCATATTAACCATTTGCCAAAAAAGTGCCGCAGGGGCACCATATTCTTGTCACGGGAAGGTCGCAGTTGAAAAGTGTATTTTTCCCGCACCTATATGCGCAACGGTTAGGCGATTTGTTGCATAGGCCCCGGTGTCGACCGCGATCCGCCCGTTCGCCAGGCTCGGCTGTGCCACCACCGTGTGGCCATGCACGACCCACATTCCATCGCGGCGCCGCCCCCTGGCAAAGCCCGGATGCCCCCACAAAAGCGTGCGCCGATCCTGCTGATCCAGCGGCTTGGCCGGGTCGGCAGCGGCGTGAACGACGGCCACGTTTCCATTGATATGGAGCACCGGCAGATCGCGCAGCCAACCAATCAGATCCTCGCCCATCGCCGCCGCCAGCGCATCGCGCAGATCGGCCAACGGGCCGCCCCTGGCCAGATCACCATTCAGGCCAAAGCTTTCAACCGTCGCCTCGCCGCCATGACGCAACCACGTTGGCCCGGCCTGCTCGGGCGCATCCAGAAATGCCAGCAGCATATCTTCGTGATTACCGGCCAGACAGGTCACATCCGGCCGCGCGCGCAGCATCGCCAATACATCGGCCGATTGCGGGCCGCGGTCGATATAGTCACCGACACAAACCGTCGGTATGCCCCGGCTATCCTCCAGCGCACGCGCCAGCAGGTCGGCGCGCCCGTGAACGTCACCGATCACCGCCATGTCGCTATCCGGACGCAACCCTGCGGCGGGATCGGATCGTCTGAACAAGCCGGACAGCATCGCAGCGCAAGCCCCCTTTGGCGCGTTACCGTGCCCAAGTGTCTAGTGGTTGGCCAATTGAAAGAAAAGCGTATTGCGCGCCGCGCCCTAGCGCAGCGCGGGCGCGGGCCGGCGCGTGTCGCGCGGCGTGTGCTGGAATCGGCTGAAGGGCAGATGCGACGGACGCTGCGGGGTTTCGTCGGTCTCGTCCTCTTCGCCGCCCTTGGGCTTGGCATCGATCAACCAGATACCCGCGGCAAAGATGAAGAACACGAAGGAATAGACATTTGCCCAGATATGCACCGTGCACAAGGTAAAGGTCAGCCCGACAAAGCTGAACACCCAGGCGCGGCGGATTTTCCAAAGCTCGGGGTCGCTGTCGACCTCGCGGAACATCACCTTGAAGATGACATACAGATATCCCGCGATGATAAAGATCGCGGCGGGAAACCCATAGCGCACGGCAACCACCAGCCAGAAATTATCCATGCTGTCGCCGTACATCCAGTCGGGGCGCTCCCAGTCGTTCAGGCCGATCCCGAACAGCGGGTTGTCCAGCGCGTTCTGGAAACCGTATTCAAAGATCAGCGACCGCCAGTAAGCGGTGTGCGCGGAAAAGGTGGCGTAACTCAGAAAGACACGCAGGGGCGTCCGGTTCGACAGAAGATCGACCACCACATAGGCCAGCACCCCAAGCCCCAGCAGCAGCCACCACCGCCACGACACCTTGCGCAACACGAACGCCCAGGCGATCAGGCCCAGTTGCAAAAGCAAGGCCAGCAATGCCCCCGAAGACAGCGCAAGGAAACACCCCAAACCGATCAGCATACTGGAGAGCCAGCGCCAGGTGGTTCCGATCTTGTCTTGCAAGGCTATGAAATTCAAAGAAAACACCACCGAACAGAACAGCCCGTAATGGATCGGGTGGGTAAAGGTATTCTGCACGCGGTTCAGCCCCATCCGCCCGGGTATGTTCACATCGGGCACCGAAAACAGCGCGGGCACACTGCGGATCAGGTCCGGGATGAAGGGGTCGGCGGTGCGCGCCTCAAGCAGGCCGAAGGGCAGGATCAGCAACACGATCAGCGACAATTGCCGGCACATCGCGATAAAGGCGCCGCGGTCACGAATGAACGCGCGCCCAACGAGGTAGCCGCCCAGAAACTCGGCCCCGGTCGAGCCCGACTGCTGCACCACCGCCTCGGGGTTGTTCACAGCCAGCGCCGGGATCTGCCAGACGAAATAGGCCACGAACAGCCAGTCCGTCACGATGACGCGGCCGTAGTGGCCCAGGATCAGGCGGAACCAAAGCGGGATCACCAGCACCAGCAGCATCAGCCGCAAGGTGTTCATGTAAAGCGGGCCGACGAAAAAGAAGATCGGAAAGACAACGCACAGGATATAGATTGTCACCACCGGCGAAAGCCGCTCGGCACTGCGTGCGGCGGCAAGGCGCGGGGGCGATGTCTCGGCGATGCTCACGACGGTCTCGCTTTTGGTTGTCGGTTTCGCCCGGTTGGGGTCAGCAATACATGCTCAGATTCAGCGGGTGCCGCACAATGGCGGCCAGACGTTTGTTATGCTCAGTGTAGCGCCCGGCAAAGCGCCTGGCCACATGTGCGGAAACCGGGCGGCGGTTCGACAGCAGCGGCTTGATCGGCCAGCGCCGCGACAGGCCGCCCACCAGCCGGAACAGCCCGCCCGGCGTTTCACCCAAGGCAACGATAGGGCGCGGGTTCAACGTGCTGGTTTGCAGGTGGTTCGCCCGGCGCAGGAACGGCGCGGCGTATTCGGGATAGCCCGCGGCATGAACCCGCCGGGCCGATGGCTGCAAACCGCCGAACCCGGCCGCACCCGCGAACTGCGCCAGCGCGGCCGACGCGCCATCCATATCAGATTTCAGCGATTCCTGCGTCAGCACATAAACGTTGTCCGCGCCGAACAGCGATTGGTAATGGGCCACCAGAACGTCGTATTCGAAATGCTCGTCCGTGAACCCGAAATAGCCCGGCCGGTTCGTGCCTTCGAAAAACTGATCGAAGGGCATCGTCCCGCCCCGTTGCAGATACTGCATGTAGACCGACGGGATGATGTGCATCTGGTCACGGATCGACAGCAATATCCTGGCCTCGGGCACGATGCGGGCCAGGCGTTCGGCATAGACATCGCTTTCGTGCCCGCCCTGAAAGGGATGCCCCGACAGAACCTCGGACGAGATCACCGGAACCTCGCCCGGCTGAAGCGCGGTCATGGCCTGCGCCAGCGCCGACCGGGCCGGCCCAGGGTCGAAACGCAGGCCGTGCGGTTTCACGATCAGGTCGAACACCGCCTGGTGGTCCATCATCTGGCGAAACCCGTGCGCCGGCACGAAAAGATGCTTTTGCATCCACGTGGTCGCCGTCTTGTGATAGCCGACATGCAACAGAGGAACAGGAGTGCTGGTCACGGATTACACCTTTCCTTTGGCCCGGGCGCCCAGGTGGCTTCTGGCATATTGGCGCAGGTCTTTCATCGTCATAAGCAGCCCCACCGGCGCAGCCAGGACAAAAGCCGCGTTCAGCCATAGCGACGCTGCATCGCGCCCCGAGGCCGGCACGACCAACGCTGCGGCGAAAAGCGCGGCCGTCAGCAGCAGGCTGGGCAGCAACGGCCCCAGGGCGATGCCCAGTCGGCGCCGCGCCAGGAACAGCGCCACGGCATACCCCAGGGCCTCGGCCACCAGCGCAACGACGATCACGTGCCAGATTCCGCCGCCATTCACCACGACGACCCAGGCCACCGGCAGCCCAAGGGCACGGACGATATTGGGATAAAGCGCGTTCGAGGTCACCGCGCGCGCCACGGCAACGGTGGACGGTCCGCTTTTGAAAACGCGTATGCCCTGTTGTGCGGCCAGCCAGATCAACAGCGGATGCAGCGCCGCATATTTGCTGCCCAGCAGCAGATCGACAAACGGAATGCCGATGGCAAAGACGCCCAGCAGCAGCGCGACACCATTCAACATCGCAGCCTGGAACGACGCACGCGCCAGGCTGTCGAACCGCGCGCTGTCGCCGCCTTCGGCAATCGCGGACAGCTGCGGCAAAAAGAAATTCTGCGTGGTCTTGGCCAGGATCAGCGTGGGTGTCAGCGTCAGGGTAATGCCCATGCCGAACACCCCCAGCGCCACCATGCCCAGCTCTCGCCCGACGATCAGCTTGTCGCCCTGCATCACCAGAAACAACAGCGCCCCGTTAACCAGCAATGGCCAGCCAAATCGCAGCGATCCGGCCATGATCCGCCTGTCCAGCACCAGGCGATACGGGCGTTCGGCCATCACGTGCGACGTGATCGCGCCCAGCGCCTCTTGCAGCAACAGCGCGAACAGCATCACCCGGTAATCCGACAGCCACATCGCCAGCGGGAACACCGCCAACAAGGACAGCAGCGCGGGCACACCGCTTGTCAGCAGCATCGGCGCATAACGCAGCGCGCGGTTCAGCCGGTGAATGTCGAAATGCTGCAACGCACGAAACACCGGCATCAGCGCCATCACCTGATAGGCCCAGGCGACCTCGGGGATGTTCAGAAAGTTGGCAATCGGCTGGGCCAGCAGGAAAAGAACCGCGCCGGCGATAATCCCGCGGAGCACCTGGAAGCCCTGCAAGGCAGCTTGAAATCGGGCGTCCTCGCCGTCCTTGCTTTGGATGATCTGCTGTTGCAGGCCGAACTGCGTCGACATTTCCACCAGCGCCATCGTGACGGCAAAGGTGGCGGCGATGCCGTAATCCTCGACCGGGATCAAACGCGCCACGATCAGGTTGCGGGCCAGCAACAGGACCGAGGCCGCCGCATTGCCCGACAGCAATATCAGCACCTTTCGCAGCATCACGGCCACCCCGCCAAAACGCTGTCGCACCCGCTCATTTTCGCAGCCCGCGGCGCAGGGTGCCAAGGAAATTGCGCAGCAGGAAACCGGGGCGCGCCTGCCGCGCGGCCGCCAGCAGGCGCAGCCCGCGATAGCGCGGTACGGGTTTGCCGATCAGGCGCAGCGCCGCCAACCGTGCCGCCAGTGCGCGGCGCCGATTGCGCTGCCCCGGCTGGATCGCCGTCAATTGCGGCACGTCGAACGGGCCCAGCGTGATGGCGCCGTCCCGGGCGGCACGGTCCAGCAGCGCGGCGCCCTGTTGCGTCCGGGCGACGATCAGGCTGCAGCCCTCGGCCTCGTCGAACAGGGGATAGCCGTCCGCGTCGCTTTCCCATGCATCGGCGCAGACGATATCCGCCGCGGCGCCGGTCCCGTCAGCACAAATCTTGCACCGATGCTGCACGTGCTTTGACAGGATTTTGCCCCAGCTGTCGTGGTAACTCATGCTCTCGGTCGACCCGTCGGCGCGGGTTACCGTGGCGAGGCCGGGCCAGCCGTTGCCGCGGTAGCGAAAGGCACGCGCCTGTTCGGGCGCGGTGTTCAGCGCCGCCAGAACCGCCCGCGCCCCGGCCAGCGACGGCGTGCCGGCGCAGAAAAATGACAGGATCACGGGAAACCGACGCGCCAATTCCGGGTCGCGCGCGCACATGGCACGCAGCGCGGCGGCATCGCAAGGCTTGCCGATAAAGGCAAGCCGCTGCAGATCGTCGGGCAAATCCGGCAGAATCGACAGTGGGGCCGCTGGCGCATAGCGCGAGCCGGCGGCGCCCAGAACCTCGTCACGGGTGCGGCTGATGGTGGCGACATTGCCGACAGGGTTGTCCGGGTCGGCCTTGATCTGCACCACCGCCTGAACCTCGCCCGAGCGGATCAGCCAGGCGGCAAGCCCCGACAGCGCCCCGCCCGACGCCCCGGCGAAACGCAGGTCGTCATCCAGCGCATGGCCCGAATGCATATCCACGAACGGCCCCCACAGCGCATGGTCGGTGCGCCCGGCGCCGTCAACCTCTTGCGTCAGGCCCGGGCACGTCGCCGCGATAAGCGCATCCTGTTCGGTGCTGACCGTCCCTGTCTGAACCGGGCGCAGGTATCCGGCGGCATCCTCGGCCATCCGGATCGCGCCGGGCGCGATCGCCGCGCACCCGCCGCAGCCTGCGCATAAATCCCCCGTCGCAACGCGCACCAGCGACGGCGCGACCTGCGTGGGCTGTGGCCGATGCCGTGGCGAATTTGCTTCTTTTTCAGCAGCAGATGGCACGGCGTCTTCCTAATTTCTGCAAAGCAGCATGACTTGCTTTGTAATATGTCATGAAGCGCGTTAAGGAAAGTCGGAACAGGTATTTCACGGTCGGGGACCGATGACGCGCACCATTACATTGGCACTTTTGTGGCACTCGATGAATTCCGACAACCTGGGCGTCGGTGCCCTGACGCTCAGCAATGCCGAAATCCTGCGCGCCGCCGCCGCGAAGGCTGGCGTGACGCCACATTTTCTGGCCATGAGCTGGCAAGACCCCCGCCCCGATTACGGCCATTGGGACGATATCGAGAACCTGCATTTCCGCACCCGGCACATCCCCGCGCCGTCTGGCCCATTGGCGGCTGGCCTGCGCCGGGCGGATATGGTGGTGGATATCGGCGGCGGCGACAGCTTTACCGACATCTACGGGCCGAAACGGTTTTTCACCATCTGGGCCACCAAGCTGCACGCGCTGCGCATGGGAAAGCCCCTGATCCTGTCGCCGCAAACGGTGGGGCCGTTCGAAACCCACTATGCCCGGCGGTTGGCCCGCTGGGCGCTGCGCCGGTCCAGGCTGGTGGTCAGCCGCGATGCGCCGACGACCGCCTTTTTGTCGGATCTGGGTGTCCGTGAAAACATGCTCGAAGCGACGGATGTGGCCATGCGCCTGCCCTATGATCCGCCCGCGCCGCGTGCGGATGGCGCGCCGATCCGGGTGGGGCTGAACGTGTCGGGGCTGTTGTTCAACGGCGGTTACACGCAATCGAACCAATTCGGCCTTGCCGCCGATTATCCCGCGCTGATCCGCAGCATCATCCGGTATTTCCAGCAGCAGGACGGGGTGGAATTGCACCTGGTCGGACATGTGCAATCGCATGAAATCGCGGTCGAAGACGATCACCGCGTGAACGAGGCCCTTGCCCGCGAATTCCCCGGCACGATCGTGTCACCCTTTTTCAAATCACCGATCGACGCGAAAACCTATATCGCGGGTCTGGATTTCTTCATGGGGGCGCGGATGCACGCCACCATCGCCGCCTTTTCGTCGCGTGTGCCGGTGATCCCGATGGCTTATAGCCGCAAGTTTCGCGGCGTCTTCGGCACGCTGGGATATGACCGCTCGGTGGATTGCAAAAGCGACAGCGCAGACGAGATCCTGGCCCGGATAAAGGACGGATTCGAAAACCGCCCGACCCTTTTGGCCGAGATCGACACCGCGCTGACCCGCGTGGACGAGCGGCTTGACCGCTATACAGACCTGATCGCACAGGAAATGCAAAAGCTTTGACCGGCGCCGCGCCCCGCGCCTTAGCGCAGGGCATACAGGCCAAGACCCGTCAGTGAAATGTCCCCGGTCAGCGCGCCACGGCGACGAAACCGGATGATCAGCCCCGGCGCATCCTGCCGCGTCTTGGCAAGCGGCAGATACATACGCTGGCCCGGGGTCAGCGTGACCTCGTCCAGGAAAAGAGTCGATTTGGCGCCACCCGTGGCGCTGACCGCGACGCGCAGCACCTCGGGGTCGCTGCCGGTGGTCTGCGGCACGAATGTCAGAACAAGCCGGCGGTTGCTCAGGCCGCGCACCGCGCCCTCGGGGATGACGGCCTGCAAACCGCCGCGCGCCGTCAACGACGCGCGGGCGGTGTTTTCGGCGCTGTTCAGCTCCCACCCCTCGCCGAAGCGAGCCCAACCCGGTGGCTGATCGGTTTCGGCAAAGCCCGCCACCTTCGGCGGCAAAAGGTTGCCTTGGGGCAGCGGCATGGTCAGGTCGGGCGACGGCGGCAAAACATCAAGAACATGCTGCGGTGTCTGCGCCTTGACCGGGATGCCCTCGATCGCGACCTGCCCCACGTCGACGATGGGATAATCGCGCCAGACCTGGGTTTTGCGCACATCGCGGTTCAGATTCTGCGCGCCGATCCCGCCCGCGCCGAAGGTCAGCCGCGCACCCGGCGGAAAGGCACGCCCCTGCGCATCGAAGCGGATCACCACCCGCCCATCGCGCAGATGCGCCTGGGTTGCGGGGGCGCCATTGATCTGAAACCCGGCAACCGGTGCGTCGGCCTGCCCGGTCTGCACCGCACGCGTGGTGGTCACGGGGCCCGCATCCGACCATACCTGCACCTCGGTGCCATCGGCGCTAAGGCGCGCGTGATCGAAGGCCGGCAGGGGCCATTGCGCAAGACCAAGCTGGCGCAGGATCGAATTGCCCATCAATAGCATCAGCCGCCCCATGCCATCGGCCGGTTGTGCGCTGGTGTCGGGATGGCTGAAATCACCGTTGCCCCAGGCCGGATTGCCGTTGAGATAGGTCAGAGGTTCAAGCGCGCGGCGCAAATTGCCGGGCGTTGGCCTGGCGAACAAGGCATCGACACCGGCGCGGTTGGCGGCGATTCGGGCGCTGAATTTCTTCATCTCGAAGCGGTGCGGCCCAGCCACCGCCCAAACCGTGTCCGGCCCGTAAAGAGTGGCAAAACTGTGGTCCAGCGGATGCCGCCCACCCTCGGGCACATCACCGGGGGCCAGCGCAGCGCCTTCGACCGATTGGCCGGTTATCGCCGCGTACAACACCTGGGCATACCGCTCGCCCAGGCCCGAGTCGCTGTTGTACCAGCTGATCCAAGCCAGGCCCGGCGCGCCCCCCCAGGGCAGCGCGAAACGATGCAGCCGCAGATCGTCCGACCACAGACGCCCCGGCGCCGCGTCCGACAAAAGCTGCTGAAATCCGGTGCCCGACCGGGTGTGGAAAACCAGGTGAAACCGCTGCCCCGGCGCGGCCTGGTGCAGCATGTTGGACAGGGCCACCATATGCGCCGACACCGGGCTTTGATCGCTGATCGCGCTGTGCTCGAACTGCGAAGGATCGCCGTAATCGTCCTTGGCTGAATGCGAAAACGTCACCTGAAGGGCCAGCGGGTCGCGCACGGGTGCGGCGCTGTCCAGGGCGGCATGGCTGGGCAAAACAGCGCGATGCAGCTCGGATTGGCCCCAGATCGCGACCACATGGCCCGCGGCCAGAGCCGTGCCGGTGAACTGGACCGTGTCGCTGTCGGACAGGCGCAATTCCGGCCGCACCCATCCGGCATCGCGTGACACCGGGCCAAGCTGCCCCTGCCAGTGCCCCGCCTCATCGGCGGTTGCCACCGGCTGCCACTCCGTCGCCTGACCCGAGGCACCGACAAACCGCCCGACCACCTGCGCCCCCGCCGGCGCCTGCCCTGCAAGCGGCAGATGCGCGGCGTCGCGCCCCCAGGCTGCGCCGCTATCCAGCACCATGTTCGGGCGCATCGGCGTTTCAACCGTCAACCGGCCCTGCGCCCAGCCCAGACCGGCGGTCAGCAGCAGCAGACAAAACGCGACAACACAGGACACCGCACCGTTTCGGCGGCAGAAATAACTGGCTTTCATAATCGGCAAAATCTTTCTGAACTTGACCTCACGTTTAAGGGCTTTGCCCCTGAAAGTGTCAAGAAAAGCACCAATATTGACACAGAGTTGCGCAACAATATGCGGAAAATTCGGGGAATACTGCCTATCCAGGGGGCAGGGATTGATCCGAGACACGATGTGATTCAAGTTTCAGGTGGCAGGGTCTGGAAACAATATACCCTGACCGGAGGAGCCGACGGTGGACACAGACCTAGCCCAGGCGCTGGCCCATGACCCGCAGCTTACGGTTTTCGAGCAACAGGCGTCGTCGACTGAAATCGGCGCCAACGTCGCCTGGTTTTCGGGCAGCCGCGCCAACAACCTGGTGATCTACGTCAACCAGTTGAAAGGCGCGCGCCCATGGGACGATCCGTCGAACACGGGCCGTATCGCTTATGATGAAAACGGCTATCCCACCGTGGTGCCAGAACGCTATGTCGCCTCGGATCTTCTGATCCGGTCGCGCGACGTGGCCGGAATCGCGCCGCATACCGGCATGTTTCGCCTGTATGGACGCGGCGCGGGGCAGTTCTCGATCCACAGCAGCACCGATGGTCAGCTGACGGGCAAGTTGAACGCCGCCTTTCTGCCGACCGAAAACATACAGGGCACCGAGTACTGGTTCGTCGACGTGAATTTCGACGTGAACAACGAAGAGCTGGCCCGGCTGCGGATGCAAATCCACGACGTGCGCCCGGGAACGCACATCCGATCGCTTGCACTGGTCCATCACACCCATCTCGCGGCGTTTCGCGCCGGCGAGACATTCGCCCCCGAATTGCTGGCCGATCTGCGCGGCTATGGCACGCTGCGGTTCATGGACTGGATGCGCGCCAACCGGATTCAGGAAGACGGCAACGGCTGGGGCGAAGAGGGCTCGAACTGGACATCGCCCACGCCCGAACAGCGCTATGTCGGGCCCGACTATTACACGTTCAACAATCATGCCGGCGGCGCCGGAAACGAGGGCAGTTTCGAGGTGTCGGCGCCGATCTCGCACATCGTCGAATTGTCGAACCTGACCGGCGCAGACCCGTGGATCGCGCTGCCTGTCGACATCACCGACACCCGTGCCGCCACGCTGGGCCGTTATGTCGCTGAAAACCTGGATGACGGGCTGGTGGCGCGGTGGGAATACGGCAACGAGCTGTTCAACAGCGCCCGCGGCTTCGAGGGCTATCGCTATTCCCTGCGCATGGCCCAAACCACGTTCGAGGATTTCGACGAGGTCGGCCCCTGGGCCACCGTCGAATGGTCGGCCTATCGCGGCCCGCAGCTTTACAAGATCCTGGGCGACGTGTTCGACGACGCCGGCCGAGAAGCGCGGTTCATCGCGCCCGGCTGGGCGTTTTCCGGGTCTTTGCGGCCTGGCGGCAGCCTGAGCGATGGCTACCTTGTGCGCTATTTCCAGGCCCGCGAAGCGCAAGAGATGAATGACGGCACACCCCTGCCGCTTGAGGTGGTGACGGATTACTCGGTCGCGATGTATTTCGGCGGCACCCTGGCCGACAGACGCCCCGACGCGGTGGTGGCTCAGCATGTCCTGAAAACCGTCGACGGCGCCGAGGCCCAGGCCGAGGCGCTGGCCGATTGGCTGATCTTCGGGTCGAACCCCGAGCAGCTGGTGACGCTGACAGCCGAAAACCTGCGCGCCCCGCGCCGCGACGTGCCGTGGTCTGACGACCTGGACATCGCGGTGACACGGCTGATCTGGGCGGATATCGAGGCTGGGCTTGACCCGCTGACTGACCTGCCGCGCGTGCTGCGGCTGAACGGTCGCGCGCTGCAATATCGCGGCGAAGGCGCCGCCGATTGGACCGATGTTCTGATCTTCGATCGCCTGCCCACGCGCAGCCTGGAGCAGATGATCGCTCACACGCAGCTTGTGGGCTATGGCGGCACCTTGTTCGGGCAGATCTTTACCGGGCTGCGGTCCGGCCTGGCGCTAAGCACATCTTTCCGGCTGGATGCCCACGCCGATTACGCCCAGGCGCTTGGCCTGAATTTCGTGGCATACGAGGGCGGCAGCCACGTGTCCTATCCGGTCGATGGCGCGTTCGACATGTACGAAGCCTTCAACACCGGCCCGGCGGGCGCCCGCGTGCTGGGCCGGTGGCTTGAAATCATGAGCGAGAAGGGCCTCAACGAATACATGCATTTCATGTCGCACAGCCGCACCAGCGGCAATGACTGGTGGGGGGTCAAGGACTACATCGGCCAAGACGTGACATCGTCCCCCGAAGCGGTCGTGCTGCGCCAGGCGATAGACGCCTATGACCCGTCGCAGAAAACCGGCCGCACTGGCCCGCTAAGCCAGGCCAAAAGCGTCGATCACACCGAAACCGGCGCGCTGTTGCCCGACCTTCCGGTGGTTTGGCGGCATTCGCGCAGCTGGAAGGTTCTGTCGGATGGCGCCGCGGTGGAGTCGGGCGGCTCGAACAACCAGCTTCGCCTGTCGCGTCCCCTGCCCGTGACCGGCGGCGCGACCTACGGCTTTTCCTTCGAGGTCGGGCTGGATGGCACCGAAAGCACCGAGATCAGGCTGGTCGCCCGCGCCAAGGGCGAACAGGTGACCGAGCTTGAGCGATGGCAAGGCGTGGTCAAGAATGGCAGCAAGGTCGATTTCGAACTGGGCCCGCTGCTGGACGGGCACCGCCTTCTGTCGATCGCGGTGCAGCGTGTCGGGCGCGACCGTTCAGGCAGCCTGACGGTGCGCAATGCCGACCTGCGCCTGAAAGACAGGTAGGCCGCGATGCGGCTGCCGCTGATCGTGGCCTTCGTGGTAGGGTGTTTGGCGATTGCCAGCGCCGTGGCCTTTTTGCCCGGACGCAGCGATACCACCGCGCGTGACCGCCCCATCACGGCCTGGCCGGATGGCGTGACGCCGCAGCGCATCGTGGCCTTCGGCACCTCGCTGAGCGCCGGCAATGCCTGGCCCGACCGGCTGGCCCGGGACCTGGCCGCCTGTTTCGGCCACAAGGTCGCGGTGCAGCGCGTCGCGCAACCGGGGGCGACGACCGATTGGGCGCTGGACCAGGTGGCACAGGTCGTGGCGCATCGGCCCGACCTTGTTCTGATCGAATTTGCCGTCAACGACGCCGATCTGCGCGACGGCCTGTCACTGGATCGGGCGCGGACGCGCTTGAATGCGATGCTGGATAGTCTGCGCCGCGACTTGCCCGAGGCGCGGATCGCGCTGATGACCATGTCACCCGCTTATGGGGTGCGCGGATGGCTGCGGCCTTGGTTGGCGCAGCACTATGCCCAACTTGGGCAGATCGCCGACGCACGCGATCTGGCGCTGATCGATCTGTATCCGCGCTGGCGGGCGGCGGGGCTGCAAGACGCCTTTCCCGACGGGTTGCACCCGACCGACCGGGCAACGCGGCAGATTGTCGACCCCGTGCTGCGCCGCATGATCGCACGGGCCGCCGGCCGCGACTGCTGAACCGCCGGCTATTCGCGCGGCAAGGCGATTTCCGCCCGCAGGCCGCGATGGTTTGACCCCAGATCCGCCCCCCAGGGCTTGACCGATGACAAGGCCGTGCCCCCGCGCAGCAACACATGGTCGATCGGCACGCCCAGCGCACCGGCCCCGGCCGGCCAGGTGGCGATGGGTCTGGCCGCATGACGCAGGCCAAAGCTGCGTTCGATATGGCGCATCCGCCAGCTCCACGGGGCGGCGTTGAAATCGCCTACCAGGATCGTCGGCGGCGCGGTCTTGGCATCCAACGCCGCTTCAAGCGCGGTCATCTCGGTTTCTGCAAAGCCGCTGAACCAGGGTTTGACCATGTGAAAGGCGATCAGGTGCGTGCGCTGGCGACCCGGCTGTTCGATCACCACGCGGATAAAACGCTCGCGCCCCGACGGCATATCGCGGATGCGCGACGTGCCCAGTGGCAGCCGTGACAGCAACAGCACCCCGCATCTGTCCTCGCCGGTGCAGCCCAGCCGATGGGGATGACTATCGCCCAACTGTGTCGGCAGGTCCCGCGCGATGGCGGCGGTGCTTTCCCCGATCACGATCACGTCGGCATCGGCGGCGCGCAGAGCGCGCGCCAGCCTTTCGGCGGTGATCTCGTTGGTTTCCAACATGTTGAACCAGACGACGCTAAGATCGCCCTGATCCGCACGCGGCGCAATGCGGGCGGCATGATCGACAACCAGCGCGACGAGCACCAGCATCGCCGCCGCGCCCCCCACCGCCGCCGCGCGCCTTTGGCCCAAGCCGGCCAGCACAGCGCATAACGCCAGCGCTGGCACCAGAAGATGCGGGCGGATACTATCCAGCATCCGGGCTTGCACGCTGATGTATTGAGGCGCGCTTTCGGGGATAAGATGGCTGAAGGCTGCCACTGCAAGCGTGGCCACCAGTCCGAACAGCAACACGCCGATCAGGCGTTCGCGCCACATGGTCAGTCACCCGGCGGCGTGCGCTGCCCGACGACACGGGCCGGGCTGCCTGCGATCACCGAGTATGGCGCGAACGTGCCGCGCACCACCGAATGCGCCCCCACGATACACCCCTCGCCCAGCTGGGTGCCGGCCAGGATCGTCGCACCACGGCCCAACCAGCAATCGGGGCCGATGTCGATATCGGCCTCGTCCATTGCCTGATCGGTTACCGGGGCGCCCTCGTTGTAGCGATAGGATGTCGCCGTCACCATCACGTCCGGGGCAAACAAAGCGTCCTTGCCGATGACGACACGGGCCCGCGCGGGGCCGGCCCAGATCTGGCAATGCGCACCGATGGTCGCGTTGTCGTGGATCACGATATTCTGGCCATTCGCAAAGCCTGCATTCGGCGCGATATTGGCCCGCGGCGAAACCTGTGCCTTTCGCAATTCCTGCACGTGGCTGTAATTGTAGTAATTCATCACCTTGATGAAATGCGCCCAGGCGCGCGGATCGAACGTCGCCAACAGCAGGCGCACAAAGCGTTGCGCCCGCGATTTGCGCACCTTCTGAACGCCGTGATCGGCGGGTTCCGTCATCTTAATACCCCTGCAACCAGTCGTGGCGATCGTGCCAGATTTCGGCCCATTTCGCCGCAGACTCTTTCTTTTTGCCGGTCACCCTGGCCACCAGGCCCAAAACCGCCGCGCGCGAGCCTGCCCATAGCCGCAGCATCGCCCGGCCGAAAGGCACAAGGGCAGGCGGCCAGTGATCGCGGATCAGGGTCATGCGCGCCTTGGCGATCATCGAATACTTGCGCGCCTGCGCCTTGGACGAGGCGCCGACCAGGTGCATGATCTGTGCATCCGGCGTGATCATCGGCTGATACCCCAATGCCTTGGCTCGCAAGCACAAATCCGCCTCTTCCCCATACATGAAATAGCGCAGGTCAAAGCCGTCCAACCGGGCCCACAAATCACGCGGCACCATCATGAAACAGCCCACGACGATGTCGACCTCGCGCACGCTGTCACGCTGCCAGTCGCCCATCGCCTCGGGGTTGAACAGCGCCGATCCCGGAAAGACCGAGCTTAGGCCAGTGGCCGAACAAAAGGCCGACCAGGGCGTGATACGCATCCAGCACGACGCGATGTTCAGCGATCCATCGGGAAACACCGTGCGCCCGCCGGTGATTCCGGCCTGGGGATGGGCGCGCGAAAACGCCATCAGGTTATCCACCGCGCCGGCATGGCATTCGGTGTCGGGGTTCAGCAGCAACAGCCAGTCGGTTTTGGCCTGCGCGGCGACCAGATTGTTGGCCTTGGCGAAACCAAGGTTTTCGTCCGACGCGATCAGTTCGACCTGTGGAAAAGCGGCCGCGATCGCCTCGGCCGAGCCGTCTTGCGATGCATTGTCGAAAACCACCGTATGAAACGACGTGTCCCGCGTGGTGGCATACAGCGTTTCCAACGCCTTCAACGTCAGGTCGCGGGTGTTGTAGCTGACGATGATGACCGTAAGCTCGGGCTGCGATGCGTCGCGATCATGGGCTGGCTCTGGCATACTGTCGTCATCTTGGCTTTGGATCGGCTTGCACCGTTGTTTAGGCGCGCAGGCCCGCAAAGTCGACAGGGGGTCAGGCTTGCCGCGCCGCGCTGCCGCATCAAAGCGCCTTAACGCCGGCATGGCAATCGGCAGCGCCGCCCCTGGCCCGATTACGCGGCGCTATGGCCATAGGTGGCACAGGAATGCAGCGCCGGGCACAGAACCGGCGTTTGTTTGCCGGGATATCGCGTGTTGGATTGTAGGTTTGGTGGAGCCTAGGGGAGTCGAACCCCTGACCTCTTGCATGCCATGCAAGCGCTCTCCCAACTGAGCTAAGGCCCCATCCGGGCAGGCCTATCGGCCTGTTCGCCGCTATCTAGGCAAAGGCGCGGACGGGATCAAGCGGAAAATTCCGCCCGCAATGGATCACGAGTCGTCGCTGTCTTCCGACGCCACGTCCTTGAGATCGTCAAGCGACACGTTGTCATCGTCTTCGTCATCCAGGATGTCGTCATCCAGTTCAACGTCAACGTCATCATCGTCCAGCAGATCGACATCCGAATCGCTTTCGGATTCCTTCATCTTCTTGGTCTGCGAATCCTCGGCATCCGCTGCGATCATGCTGCGCTTGCCGGTTTCGACCTCAACCACCTCGCCCGTGTAGGGGCTGACGATCGGATCTTTGTTCATGTCGTAGAACCGCTTGCCCGTGGTCGGGCAAAGGCGCTTGACGCCCCATTCTTCCTTGGCCATTGAGATCCCTCTTTGCATCTCTGATCTTGTCGGCAATCCGCGTCCCCTGCCATAACGACGGGGATGTGTCAAAGGCAATGTCGCAGATGCGGCATGACCCGTTCGGAGGCGATATGGGACAGCATGTCCTTCCCGGCAACCCCCCTATTGCGCTGCTGCTTAGAAAATCGGGACGCGCGCGGCGGATTTCCCTGCGCGTGTCGCGGCTGGACGGGCGGGTGACGCTGACCTGCCCCAATGGCGTGTCCGAGCGCGAGGCGCTGGACTTTGCCCGGACCAAGGCGGATTGGCTGCGGCAGACGCTGGCCGGCCATGTCGCGCCGGTGCAGATCGCGCCGGGCGCTGAATTGCCCGTGCTTGGACAGGCCCGGCAGGTGGTCGCGGGCACAGGGCGCGCGGTGCGCCTGACCGAAGACGCGCTGCACGTGCCCGGCCCGGTCGAGCGGATGGGCGCCCGTGCACAGGGCTTTCTGAAAGAGGCCGCGCGCGACAGGCTGTCGGCGGCCTGCGACCGCTACGCCGCGACCCTTGGCCGGTCCTACGCCCGGCTGACCCTGCGCGACACGCGCTCGCGGTGGGGGTCGTGCACGTCGGACGGCGGTTTGATGTTTTCCTGGCGTCTGATCCTCGCACCTGCGCCGGTGCTGGATTACGTGGCCGCGCACGAGGTCGCGCACCTGGCCGAAATGAACCACTCGCCCGCCTTCTGGGCGGTGGTGCAGCGGCTTTACGGCCCCTACCAGGCGCCGCGCCGATGGCTGCGCCAGAACGGGCATGAATTGCACCGCTATCGCTTCGCCGATTGACGCCGCGCGCGTTTGTGATCACAGATAGCCCATGTTGATGAACACCCGCCCCGATCCGGCGCCCGCCGCCCATGACCGCGTTTATCGCGGGCTGCGCACCCGGATCATGCATGGCGAAATCGCGCCCGGCCAGGCCCTGACCCTGCGCGGCCTCGGGCGCGAATTCGGCGTCTCGATGACCCCCGCCCGCGAGGCCGTGCGCCGCTTGGTGGCCGAGGGCGCGCTGACGCTGTCCAGCTCGGGCCGCGTATCGACGCCCGAGCTTAGCAATGACCGGATCGAGGAACTGGCCGCCCTGCGGTCATTGATCGAGGTCGAGCTGGCCAGCCGTGCCTTGCCCCGCGCCCACATGGCCCTGATCGAGCGAATGACGACGATCAATGCGACCGTCTCGGAGATGGTCGTGAAACAGGATGCCGTGGGCTACATTCGCACAAACCTGGAATTCCATCGTGCGCTTTACCTGCGCGCCCAGGCCCCCGCGATGCTGGCGATGGCCGAAACCGTCTGGCTGCAATTGGGCCCGACCATGCGCGCGCTTTACGGCCGCCTGCGCCAGAAAGAGCCGCCGCATAATCACCGCCTGATCCTGGCTGCGCTGAAGGCCGGGGATGAGCCCGGCCTGCGCCTGGCCGTGCGCTCGGACGTGACCCAGGGGCTGCGGATGCTGGCACGTTAAGGCGCAGTCACGCGCTTCAGCGCCGCGCGCAGCGGCGCATCATCCGCGATCTGCAACCGCACCGGCAGGGTGATCACCTTCATCCGAAAGTTGTCGGGCAGGCGCACCGCGTCCTTTTCCGTGGTCACCAACTGCGCACCGCGCAGTTTCGCCTCGTTCTCCAGCCGGGTCATCAGCGCGTGAGTCAGCGGCTGGTGATCCTCCAACGCCTCGGCCCGCACCAGGTTGGCGCCCAGGCCGCGCAGGGTGGCAAAGAATTTCTCGGGGTGGCCGATTCCGGCAATGGCCAGGAAGGGTGTATCGGTCCAGTCCATGCCCGTCTGCAACGGCGCCAGCACGCCACGCAGATGCGGCACCGTCACCGCGTCGCCCCAGGTCGCTGCAAACGCGGTCTGGGCGGCATCGTCGCCGATCGACAGCAAAAGATCGGCCCGCGCCATGCCCGCCTTGACGGGTTCGCGCAGCGGCCCGGCGGGCAGGCAACGGCCATTGCCGAATCCCTTGGCCGCATCCACCACGACAATCGACAGATCATGCGCCAGCCCGGGGTTCTGAAACCCGTCGTCCAGCACGACCACCTGTGCGCCCGCCGCCACGGCGGCGCGTGCGCCCGCCGCTCGATCCCGCGCCACCCAGACCCGGGCAAAGGCGGCCAGCAACAGCGGCTCATCTCCCACGTCGGCGGCCCCGTGGCGGGCTGGGTCGACCTCGACCGGGCCGTCCAGCGTGCCGCCATAGCCGCGCGACACCACCGCCGGTTCAAGATGCAGATCGCGCAGCGCCTCGATCACGGCGATCACCGTGGGCGTCTTGCCGGTGCCGCCGGCATTGATGTTGCCCACGCAGATCACCGGCACGCCCACCTGCCCCCGCGCCCCCTGCGCCAGCCGCCGCGCCGTCGCTTGGCCGTAAAGCGCGCCCAGCGGCGCCAAAAGCCGCGCGCGCAACGCGGGCCGGTCCGGCGGGGTAAACCAGAATTTCGGTGCGCGCATCGGCCTATCCCCCCGCATCCAGCAGATCGAGCGTATCCTCGATCAGCGCCAACAGGCGGTCCGTCACCTCGGCCCCTTCCGAGGTGACCGCCCAGGCCGCATGGGCCATTTCCGCCGCGTGGGCAGGGGCCGTCAGGCGGGTCACCGCACCCGATAACGTGCCGGCATCCTTCACGATCCGCGCCGCACCGGCCGCGGCCAGCCGCGAATAGGTGCCAAGATACCGGCTGACATTAGGCCCATACAGCACCGCCGACCCAAGTGCGGCCGGACCATACGGGTCGCGCCCGCCCGCCCCCGGCACGACCGAACTGGCCATGAAGGTGACCGGCGCCACCCGATACCAAAGCCCCATTTCGGCGCTGCCATCGGCCAGCAGGATCTGCGTGGTTTCGCCCGGCATTTCGCCGCGCGACCAGCGCGCCACGCGCCAGCCCTCGTCATCCAGCGCGGCGGCGAAGGCGGATTCGTTTGCGCCGTCATCGGGCGTGATCACCAGCAGCAGGCGGTGCGCCAGGCTTAGCGCGGTTCGGTGCGCTTCGGTGACTGTGCGCAATTCATCGGGTTGCACCATCGCCGCCAGCCAGACCGGGCGGCCTTGCAGGATGGCGGTCAGATCTTCGTGGGTGGCGTCGTCGCAGGGCAGCGCCCCGCCCCCCTCTTGCAGCGGGCCCGAAACGGTGATCTCGTCAGGTGTCAGCCCCAGCCGCAGCAGGCGGTTGCGCGCAGAGCGGTCCAGCACGAAAATCATGTCGAAGGCGCGCAGGCTGCGCCGGACCAGGTCGGGCAACCAGCGCAGGCTGCGCAGATCGAACGCGTCCTCGTGCCCGTTGACCAAATAGAGCGCGACACCCTTTGCGCTGGCCCCGTCGATCAGCGCCGGGCGCAGGTTGCCGCGCGTCCAGATGCAGATATCGGGTTGCCAATGTTTCAGGAACGCGCCGATCGCATCGCGGTTTTCTGGCGGCGCAGGCTCGACCGTGCAGCAGGTGCGGATATCGGCAGGAAGGGTCAGCTCGGGCTCGTGCGTCATCAACAGGCCGATGTCGCCGCGGACCTGGCGCAACCGCTCGAACAGATGCAGCAAGGCCCCCGCATCGGCAAGGGTCGCCGCATGTCCCCAGACCAGACGCCCAGCCCCACGCGCAGAGGCCGGCGAATAGGGCGCTGATTTGCGCCGCGCGGCCAAGGCCAGATAGGCCGACAATCCAAGCGAGCGCGCCATCGCGCCTAACCCCGCCGCCGCAACATGGGGCCGCAACGCTGTGTAGGGCGGGGGGCGACGCGCATCAGATCATGGTCCTTCATCTGCTTGCGCGGCAACTTAAGCCTTTGGAACCGGCGGCACAATCGCCCGAACCTAGCCCGGAAACCGCGCCAGACGGTCCTGCAACTGCCGGTGCAGGTCGGGCCCGGCGGCGACCACACCGTTGACTTGGGGATGGGCGTTGTTGAACCGCAAATCCTGGCCCATACGATCGGTCACGCGGGCGCCGGCCTCGTCCAGGATCAGGGCACCGGCGGCGATGTCCCACTCCCAGCTGGGGCGCAGCGTCAGCATGGCGTCGAACCGGCCCTCCGCCACCAGCGCCAGCCGATAGGCCAGCGACGGACGAAAGGTGCGCTGCATCTGCGGCACCGGCCCGCGCCAGTTCATCGGGTCGAAATTCGGCTTGGCCGCCACCACGCTGGCGCCGGTCAGGTCGCGCCGCCCGGTGGCGCGGATGCGCTTGCCGTTCAGGAACGCGCCATGCCCGCGCGCCGCAGAATAGAGCTTGTCCTTCATCGGCAGGTAAACCGCCGCTGCGACGGTCTGCCCGTCCTCGACCACCGCCAGCGCATGCGCCCAGGCGTTCGACCCGTCGATAAAGCTGCGCGTGCCGTCGATCGGGTCGACGATGAAAACGTGTTTGCGCCCCATGCGATCGCCCGTGTCCTCGGATTCCTCGGACAGCCAGCCATAGTCGGGCCGGGCCTGGCGCAACACCCGTTTCAGCGTGTCGTTCACCGCGTGGTCTGCATCGGTCACCGGGCCGGCATCGCCAGGCTTATGCGTCACGTCCAGATCGCGCCCGACGAAACCGCGCGCCACCTCGCCGGCGGCGCGGGCCGCCTCGATCAGCAGTTTTCGGTCATGCACCGGCAAGCGTCATCCCTTCGACAAGCAGCGAGGGCACGACCCGGCTAAGCCACGGCCGCGCGTCATTCGCAGGCACCAGCGTCATCAGCATGTCGCGCAGGTTGCCGGCCACGGTGCATTCGTTCACCGGATAGGCGATTTCGCCGTTTTCCACCCAGAACCCGCTGGCCCCGCGCGAATAATCGCCCGTATTGGGGTTGATGGTCGAACCGATCATCGACGTGACCAACAGCCCGGTGCCCATATCGCGCATCAACGCTTCGCGGCTGGCATTGCCCTGCGTCAGCGCCACGTTCCAGGCGGTTGGGCTGGGCGGTGCACCGGTGCCGCGCGCTGCATTGCCGGTTGAGGGCATTCCCAGCTTGCGGCCCGTGGCCAAATCCAGCGTCCAGCCGGTCAGAACGCCCTTTTCCACGATGGTGCGGCGCTGCGTTGGCAGCCCCTCGGCATCGAAGGGGCGCGAGGCGGTTGCGCGCGGGCGCAACGGATCCTCGACCAGAGACAGCCCCTCGGGCAACACCGGCTGATCCAGCGCATCGCGCAGCCACGAAGCCCCACGCGCGATGGACGCGCCATTGACCGCCACCAGAAGGTGCCCGATCAGGCTGGCCGCGATCCGCTCGTCATAAAGAACCGGATAGCGCCCGGTGGGCGGCTTGCGCGCGCCCAGCGCGGCAACCGCGCGTTCGCCGGCGACGCGGCCGATCTCGTCGGGGGCGCGCAGGTCGGCCTGAAAGATGCGGCTGTCGCCGTCATATTCCCGCTCCATCCCCGTGCCAGTGCCAGCGATGGCCACGCAGGACCGGCTGCGCTGCGTGCGTGTGTAACCGCCCGAAAATCCGTTGGTCGCGGCCAACCACACATCGGTGCGGCCATAGCCGGCGCTTGCGCCCTGCACCTGCGTCACGCCGCCCACGGCCAGCGCCGCCGCCTCGGCGGCCTGCGCGTCGCCTTGCAGCGCCTCGGGGTCCGGTTCGGGCACGGGGTCAGCCAGTTCCAGCGCGTCCAGATTCCAACCATGCGCCAGTTGGCCGGGATCGGCGAGCCCCGCATAGGGGTCTTCGGGCGCCTCGCGCGCCATCGCCACCGCGCGGGCGGCCATTTCTTCCAGCGTTTCCGGCCGCGTGTCCGAGGCCGAGACATTGGCTTGCCGCTGCCCCACGAACACCCGCAGGCCCAGGTCGGTGCCCTCGGACCGCTCGGCCTGCTCCAGCGTGCCGCCGCGCACGTCGATCGACACCGACGTTCCCGCCAGTGCCATCGCGTCGGCGGCATCCGCACCGGCCCGCTTGGCCGCGGCCAGCAAGTCATCGCAAAGCGAGGCAAGCGTTTCGGTCATGCGGCATCATCCCCTTGTCAGAACCTGGCCAAGAGGTAGAGCCATGCCGCCCAATGCACAAGGGCGGCCCCGGAAATGCAAGGGGCCCCGAAACGGGGCCCCTCGTTATCGCAAATCGTGCAGGCGGTCAGCGCAGGCGCTGGCCGTTGGCCAGAACATGGCCCTGCTCGTTGATCTCGATGGTCGAGGTCAGAACATCGTCGCCGTCGCCCGGCACCGCGAACAGACCCATCATCATCCGCACGCCGGTGGCCTGTTCCTGCGGGACGAACCCCATGTTGACCAGCGTATCCAGCAACGTGTTGCCGCCTTCAAGCCGCAGGTCCACCGACCCCTCGGGCCGGGGCATCCCGCCGAAGGTGCCGGTGTCGGAATTATCGAAGGTAAAGCCGCCCTGGCCCGTCAGTTGAGCACCGGCAATCCGCAACAGCACTTCGCGAATGTCGACCGAGCGCAATTCGCCGGGGGTTTCGGCGCTTTCCATGGCCTCGGGGTCCATCAGCGGTGCGTCCAGCTTTGCAGTGCCGCCCAGGTCCAGCTTGATGGTGGCCGGATCGCGTGGCAACTGGCCGGCCGGGTCGAACATGCCCCAGATCATGTCCGACATGGTGAAATCGCCCAGGGTCAACGCCAGTGCGAAATCCTGCGGCTCGTCACCCGGCGTCACCGGCAGTTGGAAATTCACCGCCGTTTCCGCCATCTGCATTTCCACGGGAAACGGCAGGTCGCTGGTGGTCACGTTCAGGGCCACAGCCTGCGCGCCCACAGTGTACCCCAGCTGCTCGGAATCCATGCGCACGTCAAAGCGCCCCGATGCCGACGAGGTCGTGCCCGACACCACCGAACCATCGTCGTCGATGGTGAAATTCGTCTGTCCGCCCTGGTGGGTATACCCGCCCCGCACCGCGAAACCGGCTTCAAGCATGGCATTGGCGTCATCGGGGGCGATCGCTTCCAAGGGCAGCGACATCGAACCTTCAAAGCCCAGGTTGTTTGCCGCGCCGTCGAACTGTATGCGCCCCTCGCCGTCTTCGGGGTCGGTCATGTCGATGGTGTATTCCACCACGCCGGCGGTCATGCGCTGCACGACCTCGCGCAGGTCGCCAACGGTGACGGTGCTTTGACCGTCAAGGTTGCGCAAGGTGGTGCTGGCCGCGGCGATCTCCACCGCCTCGCCCTCGACCGTCAGCTCGGCCAAAGCCACGGTCAGATCGGCGGCGCTGTAGTCATAGGTCAGATCGCCGGGATTGCCGGACACGGTCATCAGGAACCCGGTTTGCGACAGGCTGATAGCGCCGCTGGCATCTTCGTCATCGGGCACATCTACCGAAAAGGGCATCTGCGACTGCGCCGGCAAGGTCACCACCACGCTTCCATCGCCACTGTCGGTAAAGGTCATGTTCGGCAGCCCGAAGGTGATGGTGCCATCGTCATCGGGAAGGGCCATGTTCAGGGTGATGTCGCTGACCACCAATGCGCCCGCGCCCTGCGCCTCGGTCGCGGTCATGGAATAGCCAAAGCCCTGCATGTAGGCCTTGAAATCCTCCCATACCTGGGCCGAGCTGACATCCGCCCAGGCCGCCGGGGCCGTCATCATGCACAGCGCCACACCCGCGCCGCCAAATACCTTGTGAAAAGCCATTTCCTACCCTTTCGAAAAACGGAACTGAATTTTCGCCAGCTTCCGTCCTTGTCTGCCCCGGGTCAAGGGGGGCCGGGCTGGACCGGGCCGCACAAGCGGTTTACCAAATGGCATCAATGCACAAGCAAAGGACGCTGACATGCCCAGACTTTCCGGCAAGACTGCCTTGATCACCGGCGCCAGCCGCGGCATCGGCGAGGCAACGGCCCGCCTGTTCGCCGCCGAGGGCGCGAATGTCGTGCTGACCGCGCGCAGCGCCGACGCCATAGGTGCGATTGCCGACGATATCGGCGCGCAGGCCCGTGCGGTGCCCTGCGACGTGGCCGATTACGACCAGGTCGCCGGCGCCGTGCAATCGGCGCTCGATGCCTTTGGCGGGCTGGACATCCTGATTGGCAATGCCGGCGTGATCGAACCCGTGTCGCACATCGCCACCGCCGACCCGGCCGGCTGGGGACAGGCGATCGACATCAACCTGAAAGGCGTCTTTCACGGGATGCGCGCCGCAATGCCGGTGATGCAAAAGGCAGGCGGCGGCACCATCATCACCATCAGCTCGGGCGCGGCCCACAACCCGCTGGAAGGGTGGAGCCATTACTGCGCCTCCAAGGCCGGGGCCGCGATGCTGACCCGCTCGGCCCATCTGGAAGGCGCCGATCAGGGCCTGCGCATCATGGGCCTGTCACCCGGCACAGTGGCCACGCAGATGCAGCGCGAAATCAAAGCGACCGGCATCAACCCTGTCAGCCAGCTGGACTGGTCCGATCACATCCCGCCCGAATGGCCGGCCAGGTGCCTGCTGTGGATGTGCACCCCCGATGCCGACGATTGGCTGGGGCAGGAAATCTCGCTGCGCGATGAAAACATCCGCGCCAAACTGGGGCTGACCGCATGATCGAGCTTGACCGCGACGGCGACCTCTGGACCGTCACCATAAACCGCCCCGACAAGGCCAATTCGCTGACGCCCGAAATGCTGGCCCGCCTGTGCGAGATCGCCGAAGGCGCACATGACGCGCGCGCCCTGATCCTGACCGGCACCGGCAAGGTGTTCAGCGCCGGCGCCGATCTGGACGCGGCCAAGGCCGGCATGGCCACCTCGCCCGATTGGGAGCGTCTGTCATCCGCCATCGCCGCCCTGCCGGGCCTGACCATCGCCGCGCTCAACGGCACGCTGGCGGGCGGCTCGAACGGCATGGCGCTGGCCTGCGATCTGCGTATCGCGGTGCCGGGGGCCAAGTTCTTTTACCCGGTGATGAAACTGGGCTACCTGCCGCAACCCTCCGACCCCGGCCGCCTGGCCGCGCTGGTGGGGCCGGCGCGGGCGAAACTGATCCTGATGGCGGGTCAAAAGATCACCACCGACGAGGCCTATGCCTTTGGCCTGGTCGATCGCATCGTCGCGCCCAAGGACCTGCTGCAAACCGCGCGCGACCTGGCCACCGACACCCTGGCCGCCAAACCCGAAATCGCGCAGGCGATCAAGGCGATGTGCCGCGGCTGACCCCAGGCCGCTTCATCTTGCCCGTAAACTCCGGGGGGAATTGGGCCGCAGGCCCAAGGGGGGCAGCGCCTCCACCAGCAGGCGCGCGGCCTACCGCCCGCGCCGCCGGCCCGGAACTTTCGAGGCAAATCCCGGCGGCCGCTTCGCCACCCAGGCCGCGAATTTCGCCAGCCGGGGATGGGCGCGCAGCGCCTCGGGCGTGTTGAAACAGCGCGCCAATTCCGCCTCGCTCAGCGTGGCGTGGATTTCCTTGTGGCAGATGTGGTGCAGCAACACGACGGGCCCGCCCTTACCGCCCTTCAGCTTGGGCACAAGGTGATGCAACGATTGCGGCACATCGGGCGGAATACCCCGCCCGCATAGCGCGCAAATCGGGTGCCCGTCCGGCCCTTTCTCTTGTGTCGCATCGCTCATCGGGGCAAAGGATGGGCGCAACCGGCACAAAGGCAAGGGCCAACGCGCATGAACTGGATCGACCCCGAATGGCTGGCCAGCCAGCCGCCCCTGGTGCAACAGGTCGCAGCCTATGCCGGGCAGGGGGTCGAGCTGGCCACCACATGGCTGCTCAGCCCGGCCGCCTGGTCGCAATTCGCGCTGATCGTCGTCGCCTACCTGTTGGCCGTTGTCTTCGCGCGACGGCTGCGCCCCGCGCTGCGGCGCCTGCTGACGCCTGCCGATGGGGCCGAAACCCCTCTGGCCCGGGCGCGGCGCTTCATGCTGCTGTTCCTGCCGCTGCTGATGCCGCTTCTGGCCTATGCCCTGACCGGCCTGGGCGAGGCGGTGACGCGCTCGGTTTTCGGCTCGGGCGCGGTTATCGCCTTCGGCAAGCGGGTGTTCCTGTTCCTCGCCGTGCGCGCGCTGGTGCGCGATGTCCTGACCGATCCGATGCTGCGCGTGCTGGGCCGGTTCGTGCTGCTGCCGCTGGCGGCAATCTATGCGCTGGGTTTGCTGCCGCAGCTGACCAGCTGGCTGGACCGCACGGTGGTGCCGCTGGGCAACCTGTCGTTCAGCCTGCTGTGGCTGCTGCAATTCGTCGTCGTTGGCGGCGTCATCTTCTGGCTGGGGCGCTGGTCGAACGACCAGACCGGCCAATTTATCAAGAAACAAGAGGACATGCGCCCCGCCACCCGCCAACTGGCGGAAAAGGCGGCCGAGATCGCGATTTTCGGCGCTGCTTTCCTGGTGGTGATGAATATCATGGGCATCTCGCTCACCTCGCTTGCCGTTCTGGGTGGGGCCATCGGTGTGGGGCTGGGTTTTGGCCTGCAAAAGATCGCGTCGAATTTCATCTCGGGCGTCATCCTGCTGCTCGAAGGGCAGGCCACCGTCGGCGACTATGTCGAGCTTGACGGCGGCGAGGCCGGCACGATCGTCAAGATGACCGCCCGCGCCGCGTTCCTGGAGACCTTCGATGGCAAGTGGATCGTCGTCCCGAACGAGGATTTCATCGTCACCCGCGTCGTCAACTATTCCGACGCCGGCAGCGCCAACCGCTACGAGGCCCCGTTCAGCGTGTCCTACGACACCGACATCAACCAGGTGCCCGCAATAATCGAACGGGCGGTTTCGGCCCTGCCCTTCGTGCTGCAAGACCCCGAAGGCCCTGATTGCGAGCTGCGCGGCTTTGGCGACAGCGGCATCGATTTCGCCTGTGAATTCTGGGTCAATGGCATCGACGACGGGCGCAACAAGTATACAAGCCAGGTGCTCTTCGCGATCTGGAACGCCCTGAAAGAGCACGAGATCGAAATTCCCTATCCGCGCCGCGTGGTCGAGCTGCGCAACCTTGCGCCCGACCAGGCATGACCGACGCGCTGGTTATCGGCGCAGGCCCCGCAGGTCTGATGGCGGCGGATGCGCTGGCGCAGGCCGGCCGCCGCGTGACAGTGGCCGAGGCGATGCCAAGCCCCGCCCGCAAATTCCTGATGGCGGGCAAGTCCGGCCTGAACCTGACCAAGGACGAACCATTCGACAGCTTCTTGGCCGCTTACGGCAGCGCCGCGCCGCATCTGCGCCCGGTGCTGAAACAGTTCGGGCCTGACGAGGTGCAGGATTGGGCACGCGGACTGGGGCAAGACTTGTTCACCGGCTCGTCGGGGCGCGTCTTTCCAACGGCGATGAAGGCCTCGCCCCTGCTGCGCGCCTGGATGGCGCGGCTGGGCGATCTGGGCGTCACGCTCAACCGCCGCTGGCGCTGGACCGGGTGGAACGGCAAGGCGGTCACCTTTGCCACGCCTGACGGCCGGCAAAGCTTGACGCCACAGGTCACCGTTCTGGCCTGCGGCGGCGCCAGCTGGGCAAGGCTGGGGTCCGATGGCGCATGGACCCAATGGGTTGACGGCACCGCGCCGTTTCAGCCCTCGAACGCAGCCCTTTCCCTGCCCTGGACCACTCATATGCAGCCGCATTTCGGCCAGCCGCTGAAGGCCGTGGAATGGCGCGCAGGCGCGCTGACCTCTCGGGGCGAGGCGGTGATTGCCGCACGCGGGCTGGAAGGTGGCGGGCTATACCCGCTGACGCCCGCGCTGCGGCAAGGCGCATCGCTCACGCTCGACCTCTTACCGGACATCACCACCGAAACGCTCGCCAAACGCCTGCCGAAAAACCCCAAGAAGGCCCGCCTGGCCCATTGGCTGAAAAACACCCTGCGCTTGCCGCCTGCGAAAACCGCTCTGCTGTTCGAAATGACCGGCGGCGCGCAGCACCCGATGCAGGATTGGCCAAACCTCGTGAAAAACCTGCCGCTGCACAACGCGACTTTGCGCCCGATCGACGAAGCCATCTCAACCGCCGGCGGCCTGCGCTTCGACGCACTCGACGCCCAGCTGATGCTGAAATCCCGCCCCGGCACCTTCGCCGCCGGCGAAATGCTGGATTGGGAGGCACCGACCGGCGGCTACCGTCTCACCGCCTGCTTCGCCACGGGGCTTTGGGCCGGCGGGCACGCGGCCCGCTACTCAGCTTCATCTTGCCAGGAAAACTCCGGGGGGTGAATTGGCCC